>NZ_CP049868.1:6000000-6300000 GCF_011303555.1 Pedobacter sp. HDW13
AAAATGAACCATTAAACCGGTTAATCTGGTTTTGTAATCGGATAGTGCCGGATTATCTGTAGGCACGAACATTACAATGTTTAAATTTTTGGTATTGGTAACAAAGCTCGGCGGAGTGGTTCCCGAGCCTAATGCCAATGTGTTTGGTTTTGCCAGCGTTGTTGCTTGTGGTTCTGCAACAGGTGCTTTTTTGCAGCCGCTCATTAAAATGCCGCTCGAAGCAGTAAAGAGCAGGGCCAGGCAAATTTGTTTGGTGTTTTTCATTGTTTAAGTGGTTTAGGTTATGGATTATTTAGTTGTATTTCATTCGTAATTGTTTTAATAATTCCTAAAAAGTAAATTTTAATACCCGTCCCATCTTTTCTCCCTGTTTGTAATGCTTTACGACTCAACGGTAAAGCTTTTTCCAATGTATTGTTTATTCAAAAGCATTGTTTCCATATTCCAATTGCTTTCGTAAGCAATGACGGTGGACTTTAACCTATACGTTGTTGCACACACGTCATTGCGAACTAAAAACTGAGTAAATAGGTTAACTGTTTAATTGTTGCAATTGGTTAATTGTAAACGACTCGACAATTGTTAATTATCAACTTAAAACTGCTAACTGAAAACCGATCCCTTACCAACCCGGGTTTTGGATCAGCACCGCACTTTTATTAATCTCTGATTGTGGAATGGGGAAATAATACATTTGAGGATTTGTAAATCTTCTGGTTTCGAAAGAAAAACGGGCACCGGTAACAGTCGATCCGCTACGCGTCCACCTCATGCCGCCAGCTGGACCGTTTATTAAAGTTTCTGCCAGTTTCCATCTTTTGATATCGAAGAACCTGATTGCTTCTTCGTAGGTTAGCTCTACCCTTCTTTCATTTCTAATTACCTCTCTCATTTGCTCTTTAGTAAGTCCTAAAGGCAATTGAAACGGAACTAAACCAGCTCTTTCCCTAATTTGCTCTACAGCCTGATATACTTCTGTACCCGGCCCGCTAAATTCGTTAAGTGCTTCGGCATAGCTGAGTAGTATTTCGGCGTATCTGATGGCAACCAAACCAATGTTATTGGATATACCAAAATTGCCACCAGCACCTTCGTGACAGAATTTGCGGTATAAATAGCCGGTTTTAGTAGAACCCGAAGTCCCTAAACCATCGCCAGGGGCATTGGCATATAAATTCACTACAGTTTTGGTATTAGTGGTGTTGTTTAACCACAAACTGCCATCGTATAATATAGAGTAATAAAAACGGGGATCTCTGTCTTTATACATATCTGCTTCTACATAACCCGATCCAGCTTCTTTAATGTTTTTGCCATTTTTCATTGGATAAGTGTCAACCAACTCTTGCGTTGGATAGGAATAAGCCTGTCCGCCGCGGGAAACCGGAAGCAGAAAACCTTCGTACCATCTGTTTGTCGATTTCATTACCTGAAATATATGTTCAGGCGTATTTCTGGTAATCATCATCTGATAATAGCCATAACCCGGAGCAGTGGTATTATCTTTAACTAAGCTGTAAATCCCCATATCCATTACTGCTTTTGCAGCATCGGCAGCGAGTTTCCACCTGTTGTTATCTAAATTATCGTAACCTGCCAGGCTTTTATTGGTACCAGTACCCGGATTTTGCCCATTAAACAGCGGACTTGCAGCCAGAAGTAAAACTTTTGATTTTAAACCCAATGCAGCACCCTTGGTTGGGCGTCCGAAATCTTCAATTTTTGTGGTTACAGGTAAAGCAGCACAAGCATCCAGTTCGCTAACAATGTAATTTACCGTTTCAGCAAATGTAGATCTGGCCAAACCGAAATCATCTGTAATTGCATACACTTTATCACCAATAACCGGAACACCGCTATAATTACGTAGCAAATGCCAGTAATAATAAGCCCTCAAAAACCTGGCTTCTAACTTCAGCGTTGCCCTTCTGGCTGCCGAAATTGGAGATCTATCTACATTTGCAAGAAAAACATTCGCACGCCTGATGTTGTTGTAACAGTTGTTCCAGTGATTTTTGAACCGGCTAAAATCGGCCTGACTTTGAAAGGTTGCCGAATTAAATGCAGGCGCTATTTGTGCAGTAGCGCCGCTCCATACGATATCCGAATCGTCGGATGCATCGCTGTACGACCATAAGCCGCCACCGGTTAAGCCATTATCCAGGTAATATGTTCCTGCCAGGCCGGTGTAAATACCTGTTAAAAAGCGGAATGTTAATAAACTATCTGCAAATACGGTAGCCTCATTAAGCTGCCCCACATCTGTTTTATCCAAAAAACTACTGCTATCAGTTTTTTTGCAGGCAGCAGCCCCCATGGCCAATAAGCCTACAAACATTAGGGTTTTTAAATAATTAATATTTTTCATTTTCTTATGATTAAAATGTTACCTGTAAGCCGAGGTTTACAATTTTTTGTTGAGGATAAGATGAGTAAGCCTCTACTGTTCCTGTAGAATTTATAGACTCAGGGTCTACATCATAAATTTTCAGTTTAAACCAGGTAATCAGGTTTGCCGCGCTTCCGTAAATCCTTGCGCTTGATAAACCGATTTTACTTACCAGTTTATTATCAAAGTTATAACCCAGTTCAACGTTCTTAAGCCTGATATAATCCGTTGGACGTAACCAAAACGTAGACTGATCGAAATTGGCACCACCTAAACGTGGCAACAGTGCGGTTTCTTTGGTTTCGGGTGTCCATCTGCTTAAATGTATTTCGGATGGGGTACCATTAACATTTCCTATCTGGAACATGGTTGAAGCACTTAAACTTCCCTTTGCAGCGCCTTGAAAAAGCACAGATATATCAAAGCCTTTGTAGCTTGTTCCCAAAGAAAAACCATAATTTATTTGAGGAATATTGGGATTACCAATTGGACCAATATCGCTCTGATCGATCTTTCCGTCGTTATTGATATCGGCATATTTCAAATCGCCTGGCTTAACTGCCCTACCAACAGATGTTGGACTATTGGCGATATCGGCAGCATCGTTGTAGAAACCAATGTTTGTATAGCCATAAATCTGACCAATAGGCCTGCCGGTACGCATCAGCAATGGATTACCCTGGTTGTAAGGTTCATCGCGATAAATGATTTTGTTCTTATAGATGGAAATGTTCCCTTTAACAAAATAAGAGAAGTTTTCTGATAGCTTATTTTGGTAAGAAAGATCGAGTTCAAAACCTTTATTATTTACGATACCCAAATTTACCGGAGGCAATGTAATACCAGAGAAATTAGGAACCGTTTCCCTAACTGTTAAAATATCGTACCTCTTGTGATTAAAATAATCGAAGGTTATCCCTAGTTTACTATTCAGCAATTTAATATCGGTACCAATATCCAGCTTACGCTCCTGTTCCCACCTTACATCTTCGTTTGCGAGGGCACCAGGCGTAATTCCATACTGCAGGGTATTATTCTCGCCAAACCAATAAGAGTTTGCAGCTGTTGACGGGGCATTATAAATTTCTTCGTAGATATAGCGGTAAGTATTCGGAAAATCATCCGAACCAACAGTACCCAACGAGCTTCTGAATTTCATGTAGTTGATAAATGGAAGCGCTTTTTTAAAGAAAGGTTCTTCGCTAATGTTCCAGGCAACACTTACCGCTGGAAACAAGCCATTTCTTTTATTGGCTTTAAACCTATCGGTACCATTATATGCGCCGTTTAATTCGAAAATATACTTCGATTTGTAATTGTATCCTACCCTTGCAGAATACCCTCTGAAATTTGCAGGAATGTTTGATCCCGAAATATCAGCCAACTGGTTATAAACAATCAGACCGTATAAATTATGGTCTCCGAACTGGCGGTTATAATCTAAAATACCTTGTGCATTGATTTTGCGAAGCGGATAAGCAGATACATTGGCATCGAATGCAGTAGACGCAGTTAAAGGGTCTAACCTGCTTAACTCAGGAAAAACAGGATCTAAAACATCAGAACCTGGCAGGTACGCATAAGTTGGGAAACGTCCTCTTGTTAACGAGCGGTTAAACTCTACATTATTGGTGTAGGCTAAAATTACCCTTGCAGCAAGGCCTTTGGTTAAAAAATCTAAATTCTGATTGGCCTTTAAGTTTAAGTTAAGGTTATTACTGTATCTTCTGTTATAACCTGCATATTGTAAAATACCAACTGGATTTAATGTAGCAGATTTTCTACCTCCATAGCTTCCATCTTCATTTTTTACAGGATAGTTCCATGGGTTTAAAAGCCCGCTACTTAATCTTCTCCAAATAGAAATAGCACCGCCGGCAAGAACATCTGGCAGGTTTGGTTCATTAATTTCATTAAACCTGGCCGAAAGATCTAACTTTAATGTTAGTGTTTTGGTTACATTTAAATCAACATTCGATCTGATATTGTATCTTTTTAAATAATAGTTACTGTTAAAGTTTTCGTCTTTTTGGATCTCTTTTAAAATACCGTTTTGATTAAGGTTGCCCAATGCCACGAAATACTTTAAATTTTGTGTACCCCCAACGATATCAATATTATTGCTTTGCTGCAAAGCACTTTTGCGCATTACTTCATCGTACCATTTTACACTCGGATAGCGATATGGGTCATCGCCCAATTTAAAATGATTCAAGGCTTCGTCGGTAACCAGACCGGGATAGGTGAGGTTAGGATCTCTTCCTTCATTTACCTCTTGTTCTTTTAATAAGGTTAATGCGTTGTAAGAATCGAGCGGTTTTCTTCTTATAGTTGGCATTTGCAAACCAAAATCACTTCTAAACGTAATTTTCGGAGCAGAAAATGTACCTCTTCTTGTCGTAATCGCAATTACTCCATTAGCACCCTTAATACCGTATATAGCTGTTGAAGAGGCATCTTTTAAAATGGAAACCGTTTCGATTTCATTAGAACTTAACTGGCTTAACTGCTCGTAAGGATATTCTACATCATCGACAATGACCAAAGGTCTGTTAGAAGCACCCGTATAAGTACTTACCCCACGAATGTAAATATTAGCTGCATCGGCACCTGGCTGACCGCTGGTTTGCTGTTGGAATAAACCGGGTAGTCTACCTGCCAGTGCATTTTGAAAACTTGCGGTTGGGCTCTGCCTTAATTCTTTACCAGATACGGTACTGGTTGCCCCGGCATTGGTTATCTTCTTTTGTGGTGTAAAACCAACCACAACCACTTCATTTAAATTTGAATTATCTTCTTTTAAAACAATATTTAATGGTTGGTTGGTAATGGTAACCACTTTTTTAATGTAACCTATAGAACTTATAATTAACCTGGTACTGTTTGCGCCAACTTTTATGTTAAAAGCGCCACTGGTATTGGTGATTACGATGTTCTTCGGGTTTGCTTCTTCGGTAACTGTTGTGGCAATTAGTGTTGTACCCTTATCATCTACAACAACACCCCGTACAACTTTCGTTTGGGCATAAACTAAATTAGTTATCAGCACAAGCAATATTATATTCAGTATTTTTTTCATCTGTATATAGTTTCTTTTTTATCGGCGATGAAGCCATCATGATTTTATTTCATCTATACGATTCGAAAAAATCGTGATGGTTCCATTATTTTTTAATGATGCTCCTTACTAATTAGACCATCCTGGATTTTGAACCATTTTGTTATTGCTTAATATTTCGGCCTGTGGTATAGGGTACCAATACATTTTAGTATCGAAAACAGCATTGGCAGCATTGAAATAGCTGTAAGATAAGGCCGTTCCGTTTTTGATAATCTGCACACCTCTAACTGGTTTATTTAATTCAATTTCAGCAAGCTTCCACCTTCTCAAATCCCAGGTTCTATGCTCTTCAAAAGCAAATTCTATACGGCGCTCGTTTTGAATTATTTTACGCAATTCGTCTTTGCTCAGTGTGAGCGATAAGCCGTAAAGATTATTGCTACCTGGAAGAATACCTGCTCTTTTTCTAATTAAAACCAGGTTGTTAACGATATCTGCAACCGGGCCACCCGACTCATTTAAAGCTTCTGCGTGGTTTAATAAAATTTCGGCATACCTGAATAAGATTACATGGTGTGCCTGGTTGGTGTATGTGGTAGAAGTTTCAAATTTCCCCATGAATTTTCTGAGGTAATAACCGGTTCTGGTTTGCGTTCTGTTTCCTCCGGGCTTATCTTGTCCACCCTCAAATGTTTCAACTGGTCTGCTCAGCCAATTTTTGCCATTATGCATAATGGTTGCCGTTAACCTTGGATCTCTGTTTAGATAAGGGTTGTTCTGATCGTATGTCGATCCTGCATCAGAAATCGCCTTTCCATCAAGCATCAAAAACGCATCTACCAGGTTTTGCGACGGACTGGTTAATCCAACACCCTGTAAATATCCTATTGGCCCATTATTGATTTCGATATTTGTATTTAATGCGTTCTGTTTAATAAAAATAAACTCGGTATTTTTAGTGGCATTGAAATTGGCAATCCAATCGGTTACCAGGGTATAACCTAATGCTTTAACATCCGCAGCTGCCTGTGCGGCCAAAGTCCATTTCTGCGTATTATTTGTTGGATTGCTTAAAGGGCTGGCAGCATACAAAAGCACTCTCGATTTTAGTGCCATTGCAGCTCCTATATTCGCCCTGCCCCAATCTCCATCGGTAATGCCGTATGGCAACAGATCGTTTTTTATGGCGTCTAACTCAGCAACGATATAGGCATAACATTCATCCAGGGTATTTCTTGGCACATTTATATTGTCATTAATGGTATATACCTTATCGCCAATTAAAGGTACACCGCCCCAACGCTTAACCATTTCGAAGTAAAAATAGGCCCTCAAAAATCTTGCTTCAGCTTTAAATTGTGTTTTTAGCACCGCAGTAGTTGGTACTACATCAATTTTGCTTAAAAAAAGATTAGCTCTTCTTATGCCCAGATAATTCCTACTCCAAACATCATCAGGAAGTGTTGTAGATGATATTCTGCCGGTACGATAAAACTCGGCCTGTGTACCAATCCTCGAAGGCACCGCATCGTCTGTTCCGGCATCTAAAAAGCTGCCATCTATCCTGTTATACCAATCGGGTAACAAGAGATAGGTTCCGTTTAAAAATTGTTTTGCATAGTCGGCATTTTTATCAACCGGATCAAAAATTAAATCCCCTGTTATCCGGTCTAAAGGCTCTGCTTCGAATCTTTTCGAACAGCCAAAAGCAAATAACAAGCAGATTATAGCGAAGTATTTTTTATAATTATTCATAATCAAGATTTAAAACTGAATGTTAACACCAAAATTGAATATCCGCTGATTGGGCACATTTCCAATCAACACTTCCGGATCTACCCCATCTAAATTTGTCGAGGTTAACAGATTAAGTCCATTGGCAAATAACCTGACATTGGTAAGTCCGATTACTTTGATTAAGCTACCAGGCAAACTATAACCTACTTCTACATTCCTTAACCTTAGGTAGTTGCCATTTTTAACCCAAAAAGAAGATATTTGATTGTTATTTGGGTTAATCCCCACACTTAAACGTGGATATTGTGCCTGCAACGCCGTAGCTGGTGTCCATCTTTGTAAACTGCTTTCTAGCGCTTGTCCGTAGCCGGCACCCGCACCTGTAGATGCAAAATTGACGAAATTGTAATACACGTTTCTATTTGCAGTACCGTTTAAGGTAAACGAGAAATCAAATCCTTTGAAATTAAAGCCCCCTGTTACACCATAGTAAAAAACGGGTTTAGTACTGCCAATTGCAGTCATATCATAGGTATTAATGATACCGTCGTTATTTAAATCTTTATATTTTAAATCGCCGGGAACCGGAAGATAGCCATCAACCTTTGGGCCGTTGTTAATTTCGCTGGTATTATTATAAAAACCATCTGCTATGTAACCAAAGGTTTGCCCTACAGGTTGTCCGGTTCTATATTCGTAAGCATTTTTTCTAAAAGGCTCATCGTTAAATATTACCTTACTAGCATTCCAACTACCATTTGCAGAAATAAAATACTTAAAGCTGTTTATTTGATCCTGATATCCAACACCAAGCTCAACTCCCGAATATTGGTTTTTCCCAATATTTTCTTGCGGTAAAACAGCTCCTATTACAGCACTTGCATTTGTTCTCCTGATTTGCAACAAATCGTAGTAATTATTTTTATAATAATCTGCAGTAAACCATACTTTATCTTTTAGCAAGGAAACATCAATACCAACGTTAAGTTTCTTTGCTTTCTCCCAGGTAATATTTGGGTTAGCCAGTGTTCCTTCATCCTTTGTATTAGAACTTGTTAGCGGATTTCTACTGTAAAATGTATCGCCATTATCAAAATTTTGCAGGTATTGAAAATAACCAGCAGCTGCATTTGTGGCTGTTAAACCATAAGAAGCTCTCAATTTTAAAGTATTAATGGTGTTTTTTAAATTAGCAAAGAAATTTTCGTTGGCCATATTCCAGCCTAAACCAACTGAAGGAAAAAGACCCCACTGATCTCCTTTTTTATACCGGTCGTAACCCATGTACGATGTGGCAATTTCGAGCAAATACTTATTGTCGTAATCGTAGTTAAAACGCCCGCCTACCGATTGATTAACCTGCGATAAATTACCGCCTAAAACGTAACTATCTCTAATGAATAATAGCTGGCCCTTGAAAGTATTTTTATCAATTATTTTATCATAACCCAGATCAAAACGCGAAAATATTTGTTGGTTTAAATCTGTAGGAGAAGAACTATTAGATTGCGTACCGTCGCCACCTATTGCTTTATAAGTAGTTTGGTTTGTTACCGGGTTTACTACCGGAGAATATACTGCAAAAGATTTGCTCCTGTTTATATTTTCGTTGTAGTACGAATTGAAAGATATTGCACCACTTGCATATAAGCCTGGTAAAAAGGTATCGAGCTTTTGCATTAATGAGATATCTGCCCCTAAATTTCTATTTACCGATGGTCTATAGCCCGATTTGATGGCCATACCATACAGGTTATTCTGAAATTCGGTATTTCCACCTAGCGAACCATTTTCATTAAATTTCGGATAGGCATTATTAGGTGTAGTTAATAGCGCACTATAAATGCTGGCTACCGTAGCGCCTGGTTGATTACTGTTTCTTATTCTACCAAATAAGCTTACGCTAAGTGTTGTACTATTGGTTAAATCTACATCGATGTTACTCCTGAAAGAGAAGCGCTTGAAACTATTGTTTGTTTCATAAGTATTTATGGATGGATCTGTAGCCAAAAAACCACTTTGGCTCAAATAGTCGAGGTCTACAAAATACCTTACCTTTTTAGTACCCCCTCTTAAATTAAGATTTTGCCTGCTTACAGGTGCTGTTGCCTTTAAAATCTCATCGGTCCAGTTTACATTCGGGTGCGTAAACGGGCTCGTACCATTTTTATACTTATCCAAATCAGACGCCGTATAAATGGCTTGCCGGCCATCATTTGCTAATGCCTCATTAAATAAAGTGGCATAATTAAAAGCATCCAAAAATTTAGGCCTATCTATTTGCTGCTGAATACCATATTGACTGGTAAAGGTTATTTGTTTAGGCATATTTGCACCACGTTTTGTGGTTATCAATAACACCCCATCAGCAGCCTTCATGCCATACAATCCAGTCCCTAAAGCATCCTTTATTACGGAAATGCTTTCTATTTGTTCCGGATCAATACTTAAATACGAGCGTGGAACACCATCAATAACCACCAAAGGAGATCTTCCTCTTAACGATAGAATTGGCTCATCAGACCCTAATTGGAAATTATTTTGCACTACGTACAAGCCGGGCAATTTTCCGTAAAGCATTAAACCAACCTGCGGCGTAGGAAAACTCTTAAGTTCTTCCCCGCTTATCGTTGCCGAAGATTGAATCTTCTTTACATTTTTTTGTGTTCCAAATAAGACCGGAACATCGCTATCAGGCAAGGTTACATCTATAGAATTCTTTAATCTAGTTCTTAAAGAATCTCTTAATTTCGATAATGAATCGTTGGGAATTTGTTTATTTTTCTTCGCGGTCGCTAACGGCACCTGAAATTTCTTATTTCCTAAAGAATTAGCAAGACTTGGAAATGCCAAAACATCAGCGCTGTTTGCAAAAAATAATATCACTCCAAACAGAGTCATCCGTTTTATAATCAAAGTATATGTTCTGTTCATTTAAAATAAATTTATTTTATTGATCAATTTAATTTTGCCCTGCAAGAGTACGCCCAGGCGTAAATTCTGCTAGCCTAATTATTTGTCAGTATTTACTGTTGTATGAATTCTAGCTATGCTTAAGGCATACGAATCAGCAGATTTGATTCTGTTCTTGTAAATAGCAGATTGAAAGTGCGGGTATATGCAAATCGGCATAATCCCCTGATCAGGGTTAAATTTCATTAGTTGGTTGAATTTGGTTTGTTGATATTGGGTATCATTTTTAAAGTCGTGATTCGACTTTATTGGTTAGTCTCTTTAGTTAGTTTTTGTGCATAAATTTATTTTGGTTAGCAAATTGGTTGTTAAGCTTGCGCAGCGTTTGCCAAATAAGATCATTTACAAAGCATTCCGATTTGACAATTGGGCGCTCTGTTTTTTCAAATAAAATCTATATGGTTCTACGTGCTTTTGGTTAAATCAAAACTGGAGTATTATCTGATTAAAAAAGATGAAAATTGTAAACAAAAAGGTAGAAAAAACATAAACAAGCCCCTTTTTGAAGCCTTTCAGCTAAAAAACCATGAAAACCATCTGGTTGGGGTGCATGATTACTTAAGAGGAAAATTTCGCATTTTACTTGAATCTTTTTCGGAGATATGAGTCGGTAAGAAAAGGCCATATTAACAACCTATGTCTTGCCCTAATCAGTAACGAGTAAACTTTTGAAGTGAAAATTCGGTACACAAAATGATAATGTTACCTTTGCGCCAAATGATTTTATACAAAACAGACGAACAGGTAGAACTGATGCGAATCAGTGCCTTATTGGTGAGCCAAACACTTACAGAAGTTGCTAAAGTTTTAAAAGCAGGCATGAGTACGCTTGAAATTGATAAACTGGCTAATGAATTTATTCTTGATAATGGTGCTGTTCCGTCATTCTATAATTATAATGGTTTTCCGGCCCATATTATCACCTCTATTAACGATGTGGTAGTACATGGTATTCCGGGCAAAGAAGAACTGCGCGATGGTGATATTATTTCGGTCGATGTGGGTACCATTAAAAATGGCTGGCATGGCGACCACGCTTATACCTTTATTATTGGTGAGGTTAAGCCTGAGATCTTAAAACTGGTTAAAACAACCAAAGAATCGCTTTACGAAGGCATTAAAGAGGCTATTGTAGGCAAGCGACTTGGCGATATCGGATTTGCCATTCAAAACTATAATGAAAAGCAAGGTTATGGCGTAGTGAGGGATCTGGTTGGACATGGCCTTGGCCAGAGTATGCACGAAGATCCACAAGTGGCGAACTACGGCCGCAAAGGTAGCGGAACCATGTTAAGAGAAAATCTGGTAATGGCTATTGAGCCTATGATTAACATGGGTACCAAAGATGTATTTCTGGATAAAGATGGCTGGGCGATCAGAACTGCTGACGGACAACCCTCTGTTCATTTCGAACATGATGTTTGCGTTAAAAAAGGTACAGCCTTAATTCTTTCTGATTATACGATTATAGAAGCCGCCGAGAAAGCGAATGCGAACCTGAATACTTCTTACTATTAAGAGACCTTAAAGGTGTTAAAATAATATAGGGAGAGATGCTAAAATAAATTCAACATGTCGTACGTTGGTTTCCCCTAACATTTGCCATAAAAAAGCCCGGCAATTCTTGCCGGGCCTAAAACCAATTCTTAAAT
The DNA here is from genome assembly GCF_011303555.1 of Pedobacter sp. HDW13. Classification (NCBI taxonomy): domain Bacteria; kingdom Pseudomonadati; phylum Bacteroidota; class Sphingobacteriia; order Sphingobacteriales; family Sphingobacteriaceae; genus Pedobacter; species Pedobacter sp. HDW13. The sequence goes on from NZ_CP049868.1 coordinate 6,011,813, forward strand.
ATTATATTGCTATTTCGCTTCTTCCAGTTTTAATACTACACTGGTTCTGTTGTTGTTCAAATTCGGGTTGAAACCCACTTTCATCAGAAAATCGCCTGTGTAAGTTTTGGTACTATCAATGGTTGATTTTTTACCCGGAAAAAGGTTAATTTCTTTAATCTGGTATTTTTTAGCAGCATCTAATCCAGCCAGTTTAATAGGGTACTTACTTCCCTCCTCATAGCGGTAATTTACCAGGTAATTAAAAATCACAGCTTCTGTTTTTTGTTCATTTACATACAACATCGATGCTACGCTACCTGTGCGTGGGTTGGCTAAACGGTATTGTTCGCCATGCCAGATAATCGGTTTCACTTCGTTATAGTTTTTGATAGCCTCCTGACAGAACTGAAGTTCCTCATGTGGTAATTTACTCACTACAATATCAAAGCCCAGTTTCCCCATCATGGCTACATCGGTACGAAATTTTATTGGCTGTTTACCCCAATCGGTTACATGGTTAGAACTGCTGATGGCCGGGTAAAAATAAGAGTACTCCCATTGCATAAAAATGCGCTCTAAAGGATCGGTATTATCACTCGGCCAAAACTCGGTAAAGTATTGTAAAGCACCATAATCTACCCTACCACCACCGCCAGAGCACAACATCATCGGAATAGTTGGATATTTAGCCCGGATGCGCTGCAACACGCTGTACAATCCCCTTACATAATCAATGTAAAAATGCGATTGATTTTTTAAGTGTGCAGAATAGGCATTATAAATTACGGCATTACAATCCCATTTAATGTAAGCCAGTTTCGGGTTTTTGGTCATGAGATCATCAACCACACCGAAAACGAAATCCTGAACTTTTGGGTTCGACAAATCGAGTTCTAACTGGTGCCTGAAATAATATTCGGGACGTTTAGGTTGTTTCACTACCCAATCAGGGTGTTTTTCGTACAATTCGCTTTTTGGGCTTACCATTTCAGGTTCAATCCAGATCCCGAAGCGGGTACCTGCCTGATCGGCCTCCTTAATTAAGGAACTGATACCATTTGGAAGTTTTTGCTTGTTCTCCTGCCAATCGCCTAATGCGGCGGTATCGCTGTTGCGCGGATATTTGTTTCCAAACCAACCGTCATCCAGCAGGAAAAAATCGACCCCCAATTTTTTGGTATCTTTTAATAATTCGGCCAGTTTTTGTTCATTAAAATCGAAATAAGTAGCTTCCCAATTGTTTAAGAGGGTTAACCGATCTCCCTTTCCATCCAATATTTTATAGTTGCGTGCCCAGTTCTGCAATTTTCTACTGGCCGCCCCTTTACCCTGATCGGAAAAAGTGTATAAAAATGCAGGTGTTGCAAAAATTTCTCCCGGCTTTAAGCTATAAGGCGAAGCATAATTGTTCATCCCGGCAATAATGCGGAGGTTATCCTGATAATCCAGCTCGAGATCAATTTTGAAATTTCCACTCCACTCTAAGGCACCATATAAAACACTCCCTTCGTTTTCCTCTGCAGGTTTATCTAACGAAATCATAAAAACCGATGGCTGAAACAGGTTGGCCCTCGTTCCCAATTTACTATCCAATGTTTTAATGCCATGGGTAATTTCGCTTTGCTCTGGCTGCATTTCCTTTGCCCAATCGCCATGATATTGGTTTAACCAGAAATGTGGCGATTTTAAGTGCAGGTTGGCTGAAGCATATTTATGCAATACCACTGCTCCCTTTTCGCTGTGTTTAATTTCGGTCCATTGTTCTATTACATCCTGCTTATAAAACGATTTGTAAAACAAGGTAACTTCGAAATTGTAAACCGGATCTTTTAGCCTGATTTTCAGCAAGCTTACATTATCATCAACAGCAGTTACGGTATGATCGACATATTTAAGATCGAGCGAATTATTGCCGTCGGCATGGGTAACTGTAATGGCAGGTTCTACCAGGTTACGAGATCCTGATGGTGTGTAAACCGAATTTAACTGACCAGTATAATCGGACGTTTGCTTATACTGACCGGCAACTTGCGTGTATTCTTGCTTATTGGCAAGTTTTTTCCCGAAGAAAATGGTATTCACATCTTTATTTGCACCGGCTTGTAATACTAAGGCATTGTTTGCCGTTTCTATGGGAATGATGGTTTGGGCATTTAAATTGCCAAAGCCCAGGCAAAGGGCAATGGCCAGAACCCCTGGTTTAAAGTAATTTGAAAATTGATCTGTTTTTTTCATTTGTGGTTAAAATATAGGCTAATGTTTTAGATAGGTTTTTATTTTTTTAAGATTATTTTGAAAATCAGTGCATCTTTTGCAGCCAGTTTTAATAAATGATTATCCTGAATGGAAGCTGTTTTTTGAGTAATGAGATCAGTAGCGTTGTATTTTTCGCTGGTTTTTAACCCAATACGGGAAAAGTCGAGGTTGATTTTTTGTTCAGCATTGCTGTAATTGAATATGGCCAGATAAGTCACATTTCCAACCTGTTTTACAAAAAGCGGCGAGGCCGATTTGCCTTTGTTCCCTTCTACCGGTACAAATGCTTTTCCATCCTGCAAAATTTTAAGGATTTCGGTGTTATTCAATAAGCGTTGTGCCCTGTTTGTCCATTTACCCTGGCGGGAAAAATCATCGCCTGTAATGCAGGTACCTGTAACAATGGCTGATAAAAAGCGGGCAGTATTTTCTGAGTCGGATTGATCGCCAAACACCACATGGTCGGCATCAATAAAATCGTACAAATAGGTTTGCCACCACCCGTTGCTTACACCATTTAAAGTATATTCGGTATCGTGTATCGATTTAAAGGCATCGCAGGCAATCCGGCGCACATGTACATACCTACCAGAAGCCAAACTGGGCGAAATAGCAGCATAAACCAACATTTTATCATCGAGCTGTTTAAGCAAAAATTCCATACCAGCCTGGTAAGCCTGCATGCCCGTGCTAATTTTAGGATCGTAAAAATGTTCCGATTCGATTGCAGCATGACCTAAAAAGTCGATTTTAATCATTTCAAAACCGCATTCCTTAAACTTATTAATTACAGTTGCAATGCGTTGTTGGGTTCCCGGATGTGTGGGATCTAAAGCACGTGTACCATCAATATCGTGATAACCCGATCCAACTTTGGTCCACATTTCGCCAAAAGTATAATTGGTTCCCTCGGCCCTGCGGTTGCTGCCACCTGCAAAACCCCAATCTACAAAAGGTGCCCAGTAGATCCCGGGTTTTAAACCTCTTGCTCTCGCATGGTCGGCAAAAGCTTTGAGTTTTGAATAATCACCGGTTAAACCTCCTTTAAGTAAATTATCCCAGTACGAATCGAGGTCGATATAAGCTACCCCTTCACTCCTGAATGATTTAAGGCTATCGGCAAAAAAATCGACTACCTGATTGGCTTTTTCTAAGGTAATTTTCTCCTGCATGGCTCCCCAACTATTCCAACCCACTGGCGTAGGGCTTTTCCACTTAAAAATTACAGGTGGCTCGGCTATTCGGTTTGCTTTAGCATAAGTTTCCATCCCTGAACGCCAATCGCTAAAACTGCCAAAAAATATACTGGCCGAAGCCACTGTATTTCCTTTCAGATAACCGTGCGCTATTTTATCGCGGGTAATGCTTTCGTTGGTGTAACCGCAAATGGCCTCAACAGTTATTTCTTTAGCAGCATCCATTGTAGTGATGACTCCGGTTTTCCAGTTGCGATGCTCAACAGAGCCTATCACATAACCCTTTCGCGATGGATTATAGTATAAAGCCGTAACCTCGGCACTCGGATTGGTAACATTGGCTTGAAATGGAACGGCCTGATAAGAAATAAAGGTATCGTTATCAAAAGGCACAAATAAGCTGGTGGCTTCATCCTTCATCTGGCTATCCATCAGATTTCCCTTTAAAGGTACCATTCGGTTTGTGGCCAGATTACTGCCTGTTATGCTTACAGAAATGAAGAAGTAATCGCGCTGGGCATAGGTATAAATGATTTGCTGCATGTTGGGCAAGCCATCTTGTTTTAATAAAAAGGTATGCTTGATTCCCTGTCCAAAAGCATCTTTTACTGCCCTTTTTGTATAAGTAATTTGCGTGTAGTTTTTGGAGCTAAGCGTTTTATTTTGATAGCCCACTTCCGAAAAGCCCTGGGCCAGCAGCAAAACCTCTCCGTTAAAAACAGTAAAAGTACCAGTTTTAAGGTTATAATCTATTTTGCCTGCTTTACCATATGGAATAACGGTTGCCGACACCGGTTTGAAAGTCGACAGCAGCACAAAAAAAACAAACAAATACCTGAATTTAAATGCATTACAAACAACCATATCAGTTTTAAAGTTTGGTTGAAGTTATTTGGTTCAATATACCGTTTATTTTAAGTTTTACTTTTTGCGGTTTTGGCGAGGCAATGCGGTAATGGGTAATCTTACCATCTCTCCAGCTCATATCAACTGTAAAATTGCCACGGGCTTTTAGTCCTTTAATTTCGCCAAATGCTTTCCACGCGTCGGGTATAGCGGGCAACAATTCGATAAAGCCATCGTGACTCTGAATGAGCATTTCGGCAATACCTGCTGCAGCACCAAAGTTTCCATCAATCTGGAATGGTGGTCCGGCCGATAACATATTTGGATAAACCCCGCCACCGGCACCGTAATTCATATCGGTACGCAAGGTAGGTTTTAAAATTTCCCTTAAAAGCTTAAAAGCACGGTTTCCATCCAGTAAACGGGCCCAGAACAACTGTTTGTAGGCAATCGACCAGCTTGGTCCATCGTCACCGCGCACTTCCAGTGTTTTTTTAGCAGCCTCGGCCAAAGCAGGCGTAGTTACCGGCGTAATTAAACCAGCCGGATAAACGCCGTATAAATGTGAAATATGGCGATGTTGCGGATCGGTTTCCTTGTAATCTTCCAGCCACTCTTGTATGCGGCCATCTTTGCTGATTAGTCCAACCGGCGGGATGGATTTTAGTTTTTCCTCTAGTGAAGCACTGAACGTGGCATCGGTTTTAAGCAATTTGGCTGCAGTAATTACATGGTTAAAAAGCTCGCGTACAATCTGGTTATCAATGGTTGGTCCCATCGAAATGCTGGCCGTTTTTCCATTCGGCAGATAAAAAGTATTCTCGGGCGAAACCGATGGTGAAGTAACCAGCCAGCCTGTTTTCGGGTCTTTAACCAGGGCACTTTTATAAAATTCGGCCGAACCTTTTAGTACTGGATAAATGCTTTTCAGGTAATTTAAATCCTGACTAAAGGCGAAATGATCCCAAAGGTTACTGCATAACCAGCCTGAACCTGCATTGGAGGCACCCCATGAGGCACTTTCTCCCGGTTCTGTACATCCCCATACATTGGTAATTACATGGGCAATCCATCCGTTTGCATTGTAATAAGCTTTTGCGGTTTTTGCGCCCGGTATGGTTAAGCTCCTCACCAGTTCTGCCAGGGGCAGATTAAGTTCCGAAAGGTTAGCTTGTTCAATAGCGAAATGGTTCATTTGCACGTTCACATCCAGGTGGTAGTCGCCATTCCATGGGGTATTGATCTGGTTGGCCCACAAACCCTGCAAATTGGGTGGCAAAAGTCCGACCCGGGTACTGCTGATGCTTAAATAGCGGCTAAATTGAAAAAACAGGGCAGCTAGCGAAACATCGTTTTGGTAGTCTTTGTAGAAATGCTCGAGCCTTATATCGGTAGGTAGTTTAGCGGCTTCGCCTTCGCCCAAATTGATTTTTAAACGGTTAAAAAGCTTCGCAAAATTAGCATTGTGTTTGGCCAGTTCAACTGCATAGGCCGTTTTTTTGGCCTGTTGCAAAGTATTCTTAACACGTGCCTCAAAATCAGCATGTTTAAAATTGGTTTCTGCTGCAACGTAAATCAGTATTTCGGTAGCATTTTTTATCTGAATGATATTATCTGTGGTAATTACCGAGCCACCTTTAATACTTGTACTTACCCGGCTCTGGTATTTCATGCCTTTGCCATCGGTGCCATTATCCAGCTGACCAAACATCAACAGGTCCTTACCTTCGCTGGCCAAAGTCGCTTTTTCGGGCCTGCTTATGGAAATATTGCAATTTAGCTTTCCGGGCTGATCAGCCGTAAGGCGAATAACATTTATATCATTATTAAAACTGCAGAAATATGCTCTTTTATATTTTACGCCGTTGAGGGTAAATTCGGTTGTAGCCACTGCCTTATCCAACGATAAAGTTCTTTTGTAAAACGCTGGTTTTACGTCTTTTTCACCAGGATACGTATAATCAAGCTGCAAATTACCCAGGGTTTGGTATTTTCCCCAGATTGCACCGCCCGAGCCTGGTCCTTTACAAACAAAATCGCGGTTTACGAGTGCCTGGGCCTCATCGTTTTTGCCTTCCAGTATCAGTTGTCTGATTTTAGGAAGACTTTTGTAAGCTTCGTAGTTGTTGGCATCCTGCTTGCCCCCACTCCATAAAGTAATATCGTTCAGTACAATCTGCTCTCTCGTTATTCCCCGTCAGGGGTCATGCCCAGCTTGCCATTACCAAGTGGTAGTGTTTCTTCCCAAATTTTGGCAGGTTTATCATACCAAAGGCTTAGGGGCTTTTGCTGGGCTGTGGCATTTTTACCAATGAGAAGCGAAAAGCACGCAATAACAGTAAGTTGTTTTAAATACATTAGTTTCATTTGTGTGTTGTTGATCATACAAACAATCGTCATTTCGAGCGGAGTGTAGCGAAACCAAGAAATCTATTAAAGATCTCTCCGTTCCACTGCGTTCCAGTCGAGATGACGACCGCTTAAGAGGTTTACTGCTTGTTCCAGAACCTGATTTCACTCATATTGCTATAGTTACCATCGCCTGTGGTTACATGTTTAATCCGGATGCGAATATAACGAATCGGTTTGCCTCCATTATCCAATTCAGATGTAAAAGGATTTTTACCATCGTCTGATCTGGTAATGTCTTTTAAAAGTACCCAACCTTTACTGGTTGCTTCGGCCGGCCATCCGCTGTTACTGGCCGATAAGCTAGTAGTTGCATTGGTTAAATCGGCAGTTCCCCAAACTTCGAAACGATCGGGATTATTACAGCAATCGCGGCCGGTTTCCTCTATCCGCGATAAATTGGTGTAAACCTTGCCCAAATCGAAAGTAATTACATGTGGCATACCACTGTTGCCTGCGCTGTGGAAAATATTGGGATAACCTTGTGGCCCAACACTTCCATCCCACAACTTACTAATACTGGTTCCCGATTCGTAAGTTGGGGCATCACCCGGTAAACGCACTTCGCTAAATAACGACCTGTCGCATAGTACATAAGTAAAGATTTTAGGGAAGGTCGAAAAATCTGATACCGTAAATATATCCAGCGAACCTTTACCGGGGATAAAAGCTGATTTGTAAAGAATATCTGTCCCGGCTTTATAATCAGTAAGGGTAATAGCAGTATCTTTTGGTAAAAGCGTTTTATCTACGCTGGCTCCGGCATTATTGGTGTAACGCACAATGGTATTCACATTAATGGTGTCGGGTGTATTAAAATTGAGCTGAACCGAACCATTGCTGTTTACCACATAAGGGTTGGTAGCGTTGTAAGGCCTGTTTAACAATCCCGATTGGTAAAGCGGACCAAAAACCCGCACATTTCTGGCCTCAATTGGGATAGACCTGTGCCCTTGCGCGTCGTAAGAGTAAACCGTAAAAGTATAGGTATATTCTTTCAGGTTCGAAAGGATTACTTTAACGGTATCGAGCGGATTATGCGTGGTCGAATTCACCACCGCCGAATCGCCGTTGTTGTTCCAGTATACCACGTATTTGGTTACACTTGGGTCGGGACTTGGGTTCCACCAGAGTGCAGTGCGCAAGTTGCCCGGTTTGGTAATGATGTTTGCCACACGACCGGGATAAACCATCTCGCCATCTTTTAAAAATTCTTTAAAAGCAAGATCATCTTTGGTACAGCTGATGATCAGGGTTACCAGCAGCAGCAACAAACCACTTATTTTATATATACTTTTCATATCTGAAAATTTATCTTCTTTTGTTAATCAATAACTATCTCGGATCGCCGTAAAAGGCCATTTCCATGGCATGTGCAAACGTACCGCTCGACCATGTTGTGCTTACCGATAAACGGATATAACGCACTTTAGGGTTAGTTAAGGGGAAATTGAAACTTACACCTGCTTTTACAAAATCGTTATCTGCAGTGGTATGCGCTACCGGAGTGGCACCAGACGGCGGATTAGGATAATTGTAATTGCCCATGTTAATCCAGTCGCCGATAACCGTTCCTTCGGGTGCCGATAAAGGCAATTGCGCATCGCGTGGGGCAGCTACATCAGAACCCCATACCGAAAACACCTTTGGATTTCCGTGACCAAATGCAAATTTATCGCCACCATCGGGTCTTTCCCATAAAATAAAGCGGCTTAATTTAGCGCTTATGCCTAAACCAAAAGTCGCAATTGCAGGCATTGCACCACCTGGCGCGGTGTGCCAGCCATTAGAGTTCCCATCGGTTTTTCCATCCCACAGATAAGGTAAATCCCAGCCATATGCAATAACTCCATCAGATGGTAGTCTGTACTGAAAGAATTTCCCCCTATCCAAAAGGGTTTCGAAAAATGGGGTAATGGTTTTGTAGGTGGTATCAGAAATGTTCCCAAAGTTATCGGTAACGTAGTAACCAATTTTTTTGGCCACAGGTGCATAGCCCCTAACCGAATAACTGATTACATCTGTTTTGCCATAATGCTGATCGATCACATCAGAACTGTTGTTATCGTTTACCGAAAGCAAAATAACACCGAGATTACTTTTTGCAGGGTTGGTTCCGGTAACTTTAATTCCACCGAAATCTGGCTCAGCATTGATACTGGGTTTGGCCAATAAATAAGGTGGGGTATCGGGATTAACCTTAACCACAATCGGATCTGATTTAACCTCTGCCCTGCTTACCGCATACAGGGTAACATCGTAACCTTGTTTTTTAGCAAAACCATCAACCATAATCGAATCAGAATAATAGCTCGATTTAGTTTCGCGAGTGGTTACCCCGTTTATTTTATACTGCGCCAACACATACAAAAGATTTTTAGAATTGGGCAAAGAATAGGTAATGTAAGCTCCGCCATTAAAATTATCGACTTTAACGTTGGTTACCACTCCCGGCTTGGTCATATCTGAAGAAGCAGGATCGTTATAGCTTTCCATTTTTTTGCAGGCTGCAAGGCTTGCCAAAACAGCAGCAATAAGCGCCAGGTAAATACTATGTTTAATATTTTTCATGTTGTTTAATTTAAACTACCAATAAGGATTTTGAACAAGGTTTGGATTCACTACCAGATCGGAACTCCTGATAGGCCACAGGTAATCTTTCAGGCCAAAAACAGGAATGAACTGGGTAGTTGGCCGGTAATAGTTTACGGCATCAGCATTGTTAATGCTCCAACCCTGTATCGGGCTGCTTAGCACGGCCTGCAATTCTTTCCACCTTCTTAAATCCCATCCGCTCTGGCCTTCAAAACACAACTCAATTCTTCTTTCCTGATGGATAATTTGCCTTAAACCATCTTTGGTATTAAACTTATTCGGACTTTTTGAAAAGTTTGTCCACGAAATTTGTACCCCTGTAAACCAGCCCTTTGACGCACTTTATCGATGTAAGTAAACACATCTGCAGTTGGTCCGTTAACTTCGTTTAAAGCTTCGGCATATAAAAGGTATAAACCCGCTAAACGGATTAATGGCATACGGAATGGCGACGACTGAAAACCATCATCATAAACTGAGGCATAGCTCACCAGTTTTTTAGGCCAGTAACCGGTGATGTTCAACCTGATATTATCGCTTGGGGCGGCAAAACCACTTCCCCTGGCCGAAACATAGTATAAAGGTGCACTGGGGCTATCCTGAAAGTTACGGCCATTGCCAAACCAGATACCGCCATCGAAAGCCATATCGGCATAAAAACGGGTTTCGCGGGCAAAGTGACCTTTAATGGTTTCGTAGCCTTGCTGAATATAATAACGACTGGCATTATCGCCCGCTTTAATCGTGTTCCTGCCAGCATAGTCCCAGGTCTTATCCTCCGCAATCGGTACGCCATTTACGGTATAAAAAAGTTCCTGTGTTGCAATCGGAGCAGAAAAAGTAGAGGGATTAGAGAAAATATTTACCGCCGATTTCGCTGTAAGCCTCGGTGTAGAAAAACCCTGATAGTTAAACTCGGGGTTGGAAGCCCATATAATTTCAGAATTGAGTTCCCATCTTTCGGCAACAGCATTCTGCACATCCAGTTCTCTTTTCAACGAATCGGATAATTTACCAACGGTTGAGGGTGCACTAAAAGTATATAATTTAATGCCTTGTGCTTCGGCAGCTGTGATGGCTATTTTAGCCGCATCGGCAGCTTTTTTCCATTTTTGCGCATCGTAGGCAGCCGGGAAAAGGCTTATCCCGTCTTTATCTTTAAAACCTGCATAATCCGGATTGCCGTTAAACAACGGACTTGCAGCCGTGGCCAGCACATCGGCTTTAACCGAAAGGGCAATTACACTGGTAATGCGGCCCAGCTCTGTAGCCTGACTGCTAATCACTGCAGGTAAATCTGCCGCAGCTTCGTCTAAAAGTGATACAATGTAATCAACAGTTTCATCAACAGGTACTCTTTTTACCCGCACTTCGTCGGTTGAGCTGTTGATGGCCAGGTTGGTTTTAATTAAAGGGATTGGCCCGTACATTTTAAATAAAACGTAATGGTAATAAGCTTTTAAGAATTTGGTTTCTGCAATCCAGCGTTTCTTTTCAGCAGCCCCAAGGTCAATTGGTTTGTCGATGTTTTCGAGCATGATATTACAGATCCTGATCGAACGCCAAAGACTGTAACTGCCTTCCTGCCCATCCCAGGTATTTAAACCGGGTCTCGCAGCAGTTTGTGTTCCGCGCAACAGGTTAAAACCTGTAGGATTAAAACCCTGAAAATTATCGAGCGTATTCGAATAAATTAACTCTGATGAAGTGGTAAAGCCAGGATTGGTAGCCATATCATTCATGCGCTGCAAATAGGCATAGCAAGAATACAGGTAGTTCTCGGCCTCGTTCCGGTTCCTGAATGCATAATCTAATGTACCAATGTCATCGGGGGTAACATCGAGGTATTTTTTACAGGATGCAAAAGTGCAAAGCATTAAAAGGATGCAACTGTATTTGAAATATGTTTTTATCGTTTTCATTATAAGGTTACGTTAAGACCAACATTGAACACCTTTTGTATTGGATAGGCAAAACCGTTTCCGCCCTGCTCGGCATCCCATAATTTGAATGGGCTCCAGGTAAGCAAGTTTAAGCCGTTGAAATAAATGCGGCAGGAGTTTAACTTAATTTTGCTAGAAATGCGTTGTGGAAGCGTATAACCCAGCTCTACCGATTTAAGGCGTAACAAACGTCCGTTTCTCATCCACCAGGTACTGGTTTGTGCATTATTTTCCAAATCGACAGCATTTACAGCCAGTCGTGGGTAAAGCGCATACAGGTTCTGGTTTTCCGGCGACCAGTGGTTATCGGCAAAATCTTTCAGCAATTGTGTATTGCCCAGTATATATTGCTGATTACTTGGCACAAATGGACTAACCTTAGTCGGATCGATAAAGAAAGTCATGCGGTCTTGTCCGGTAAAAAATGCCGAAAGATCGAAACCTTTGTATGATGAGCTGAAACCAAAACCATATACGATCTCAGGCGATTGTGGAAAACCGATATAAGCTTTATCGGCCTCATCAATTCTACCATCGTTGTTTAAATCGCGGTATTTAATATCTCCTGCTCTTGGTGGTTTGCCATTGGGCGAGAAAATCTGCGTTGGCGAATTCTGTACTTCTTTATCATCCACAAATAAACGTTCGGCAATGTAACCAAAGTTGCGGTTAATGGCTTGTCCGGTGGTATAACGGTAAGCTTCTGCCCACTGCGGCTCTTCGTAATTGATGTATTTGTTTTTGGCAAAAGTAAAGTTAGAACGTACGGCAAATGAAAAATCGTTCACCCTGAATTTATAATCGAGCGATAAATCCATACCTCTCGAGCGCGCCTCACCTACGTTTGCACCAATGCCCGATTCCAGTCCTAATGTTGTAGGCAGGTTGGTACGCGGCATATAAATATTGTAGCGGTAGTTGTTGTAAAACTCGGCAATAAGGCTCAGATCTTTAAAAAATGTTGTTTCCAGCGCTACGTTGGTCTGTCTTGAAGTTTCCCAGGTTACATCCTTATTTTCGTAATTATTAATGAACACACCATTACGGTTAGATGCGCCATTAAATCCAAACTGGGCATAATTTCCGCCACCATTTAGGTTAACATCCGAAATATAGAAAAAGCGCTGCGCACCAATGGCATCATTACCTACAATACCGTAACTAGCCCTTAATTTTAAGCGGCTAATCACGTTGGCCAATCCACCTGTCCAGAATTTTTCGTTGGAAAGTACCCAGCCGGCACCAATGGTTGGGAAAAAACCGAAACGGTGGTTCTCAGAAAACCTTTCCGATCCGTTATAACCAAAGTTAGATTCGATAAAATAACGGCTCTTATACGAATAGGTTAAACGACCGGCCAAACCTAAATTGCGGTAAGGAAGCGAATTTTGCAAAGAGCTTGCATTGCTGTAAACCGATTGCTGGGCTGTACCAATTAAAGTACCGCTAACATTATGGCTACCAAAGGCTTTATCGTAATTTAATGAGGCCTGGGCATATAAAAAGGTATTGATATTGGTACCTCCCGGATAGTAAGACAAATATTCTTGCGCAATATTTGGTGCTCCACCTGTTACCGAAGAGTTAAGCCAGCTTAACACATAAGTATTGCTCTGTTTATCGTAAGAGCCAATGTTATAATAAAATGGCGAATAGGCACGCTGCGAATCAAAATATGAATAGCGGTTAGTGCTGAAAATCGTTTTAAACGAAAGTCCTTCGGTAAAGAAATCTAATTTCTGGTTGAGCTCAAACTGGGCCGACATGCGCGATTCGGACGAGTTTTTATGTCCGCGAAGCATAGCTGCATAAGGGTTATTATCTAAAATGCTGTTCTGCCCTGAGCCTCCCCTGTTGCCAAATAAAATGTGCTGTGCATTTTGGTTGGCAGCATCGGCGGGGTAAAATGCCGGAAAAGAAACCGGACTGGTATGAACGGCAATGTTGTACAAATCGGTAGAAAAACCACCATCAGTTGCCAGCGGACCGTTATACTCGCTAAAATTACCCGATAAGCGCACCACCATTTCAGTAGTCTTACTTAAATCGATATTGATGTTGGAGCGAAGCTGATAGTTACGGAACTTGATATTGTTATCGTTGTTATTGCGCGAATCTTCTTTAAGTACCCCATTATCTAAATTGTATGAACCCGCGATATAGTAACGGGCAACACCACCGCCACCGCTAATACCCAAATTTGCCCGCTGTGTGCTGGTGCGCTTTTTAAAGAGCATATCCAGCCAGTCAACCGCCGGGTAAACGTATTCGTTATAGCCCGGGCTTTTATTTACCGTCGCCTGCGTATTGATGATCTGGTTTGGCGTAAACATGGGATCCATCCCCCTGCCAATCGATGCTTCGTTAAAAAGCCTCATGTAGGTAATCGGATCGGCCAGTTCTAAATTCTGCACCGATTGAGAAGCCGATTGCTCCAGCCTGAAATTGATTTTAGCCTTCCCTTCTTTACCCGATTTGGTAGCAACCAGAATTACGCCGTTTGCCCCCCTGGCGCCATATAAGGCAGTGGCACTCGCATCTTTTAATATCGAAAAGCTTTCAATATCATCAACCTGAAGGCGTGCCAGATCAGAACTGGTTAGCTCTACGTTGTCAATCAGAATTAACGGATCTCTTTTATACCCGAAAGTAGTTACCCCGCGGATAAAAAACTGCGAATTGTCTTGCCCTGGCTGCCCGCTGCGCTGGTAACCAATTACACCGGCTATCTGTCCGGAAAGGGCATTGGTTAAATTGCTCGATGGAATTTTAAGGTTACCTACCTTTACGGTGGTAACCGAGCCTACCAATGCTTCTTTACGTTGTTTCTGACCAAGGGCGGTAATAACCACCTCTTCCGAGAGCATATTCTCTTCGGCCAGTTTTACGTTAATTACATTGGCAGCGCCAACAATTACACGGTGCTCGCGATAGCCCACATAAGAAAAACGCAGTTGCTCGCCCGGAGTTACATCGAGTACATACTTACCATTGTTGTCGGTTTGCGTACCCACATTTACTTTATTAACTACCGCTACAGTAACACCCGGAAGGCCTACCCCGAGCGTATCGGTAACTTTACCTGTAATGGTTTTCTTTCCTGCCTGCGAAAAACCCTTTACAGGCATAAAAACCAGAAAAAACACAAAGATTGAACCCGTCAATAACAGTGCGTTTTTTAATTTGCTAGGTACCCGAGAGTACCCGCACAAAAATAATTGCTTCATTTGCCAATTAGCTTTTAATGAGTAAATCAAATAAGATTATAATAGGTAAAAGATGAATGCGACGCACTCCTAACTGCCTGTTGCCATGGGCCACATTCGAGTTTCAGCGATAGCAGAATGATCTGCTTTAGAATAAGTTGTAAATTTCCTCATATATTTTGGTTGGTTTGGTTAGCGGAAACCAGGAGCTAGAAAAAGAATCAGACGACTATTGAATTGCTGTTTATCATGGATAAGCGGTTAGGCCCCTCCATGCTGGAATATAAACAAATTTCTATCCTATCCTATACTATCCTATTTTTTCCGAATACAATGATAAACAAAAAAATCTATATTCCAAATGTGTAGGTGAAATTTCAATTTATAAGTTCATTGGCCATTAGTTCATTAGTCCCAGCCATAGCGCTTGCGCAAATCCCGTCTGATAATTGTTTATTGAACATTGGTTATTAGTTCATTTGTCCCACACATAGCCAATCCGTCATTTCGAGCGAAGCATAGCACAGCCGAGAACCATATAGTGCTCAGCGAAGCTAAATCTATTTATGATAATTAAACATTAGTTATTACGAGTTGCAAACCAACTATGCTAGCATGTAAGCAGAGAAAATAAAAAACACAAAAGCCATTAAGACAATTAAAACCATATGATAATGCTTTCCCCCGTTTCTCCATATAAAGCTGATACAAATTCAAGAGAAACAAAGTGCTCGAACTGTTTAAGCCGGCATTAAAGGTGTGAAGCACCAATTTTTAAAATAAGAAATGGTTGCTGCCAGAACCGTAAACAAGATGAAACTGATAATCATTGTCGTTCCCAGGCCTGTGCTGCTAAAGTGAGTTTCTTCTGATCAGTTTATTTTCCATTATATGCTTAACCGGATTTAAGCTAAGTACAAACTCGGCCGCTAATCGTCCCATTTCTGCAAAATCAATTGAAAAGGTGGTAATGCCATCAAAAATAATCTCTTTCACGTTGTCGTCGTTGTGCGAAAGGATGCCTAAATCTTTCCCTACTTTTAAACCCTTTACTTTGGTATCTTTCAGCATTTCCCAAAGTTCAAGGTTGTGGATGGTAAAGTACACCTTATCCGGTGCAATGCTTCCGGATTCGTAATGGTTTTTGATTACACCATTAATATTAAATTCTTTTATAAAACGCTTAAATGAGATCAGCACTTCATTGGGTTCGGCTGATGAAGGTTTAAAAAAGAAAACAAATTCAGAAAATGCTTTAATGCGGGGTGCCAGTTGTATGAAAGCATTGTACGATGCATTTTCAAACTCCTGTACTATGTAAGAGTACTCCCCTTTTAATGCTACGTAGCGATCTACGATCAGCAGTTTTTCTTTCGGCAACTGTTCCAGTACTTCTTTGGCTTCATTACTTTCTATCGGGCAATTACATACAAACCATACTGACCTTTATTGCTGTTAATAATGGATTCGAAAACACCGAAGTTATTGTGGTGGAAATAGACATCTACCTGAATGTTTTCACCCAGGTGGTCGCGGAAATTCTGATAAAAGGTTTCCTGAAAAGTATCGAAAGCGTAAATTAACAAACATACCTTTAGGTGCTGCTCCGTATCGTCGGTAGCTACAAAATAGCCCCGCCTGTTTTTCGACTCTACAATCCCCCTACTAATCAGCTCTTTATAGG
The DNA here is from genome assembly GCF_011303555.1 of Pedobacter sp. HDW13. NCBI lineage: Bacteria > Pseudomonadati > Bacteroidota > Sphingobacteriia > Sphingobacteriales > Sphingobacteriaceae > Pedobacter > Pedobacter sp. HDW13. Next base: position 6,027,930 of record NZ_CP049868.1, read on the forward strand.
CTTTACCAATGGTTTCTTTGGCATAACCGGTTTCGCGCATCATTTCATTAACCGAAGGCAGAATATCGCCTTTGGATATGTATTTATGGTTTAAGCCATTAATAATACTCTGTACCAACTGTTCATGTTTCGAAAAAGCATTAATGATGCTTAAATCCTTGATTTCGTTGAACAGTTTTTCCTTATTCATGCAGCGTTATGCGGTTAGTAATCGTTTTAGTGAAGATAATTTTGCTCGAAATATAAAAATTTAATGGTGATTATGGATAAATTTTAATTTATCGTAACGTAGCAGCTATGCCAGAGATAGATGTAAAGCGCTGAAAAATCGGGTAATTATTTTCAAATCCGTTATGTTGATCTGATAACAATCAGACTTATTTCAGCAGCTCTATTTTAATTACCTGACAGATGTTGAAACAAGTATAGTATATTTGAAATGCATGAAAAAGAAAACATTTAAGATTCCGCACAAAGTAATATGGCTGAGTTCTTTTTTTCTGGGTGTACTCACTTCCATTCCCAAAATTGCCCAACACCGTTTTAATTTATACGAAGCCCTTGCCGATGCAGCCGTAACCTTTCTTTTTGCCGTATTAATCTGGTATTATAATGTATTTACCCTTCCTGCTTACACCTCACGCGATGTAGCCAGCGGTTTTTCGATGATTCGGCTCATTAAAGGTCTTTTCTTCGGTATACTTTTAATGTTTTTACTTTCATGCCTGCAACAATATTTGCTCAGTTCCATTCATTTTGGCCCCGTAATGCTCATGTTTGAGGTAAGGGGAATACTGGTAAATATTACATTCTACATGTTCCTGAACCTCCTGTACCAGAACTACCAAAACCAGCAGGTAGGTATCGAACTCGAAAGAACAAAATCTGATAATCTGGGAGCGCAATACGAACTCTTAAAACAACAGGTTAATCCGCACTTCCTTTTCAACAGCCTCAATACGCTGAAGTATATGGTAGAAAGTAACGATAAACATAGCGTAGAATTTATCCTTAAACTTTCAGATTTTTACCGTTTTACGCTGGAAAGCCGCAAGCACGACCTGATTAAACTAGCCGAAGAACTGGATATTTTAGAAGCTTATCTCTTTTTGTTAAAGGCCCGTTTTGAAGAAGGCATTGATCTTTCTATTGATATTGATAAAAGTTATCAGCAATCGCTCATTCCACCTTTTACGCTCCAGCTTCTGATTGAAAACTGCATTAAACACAACGTCCTCTCGATCCACAAGCCCCTGCAAATCAGGCTATATATGGATGGTAATTTTATTGTAGTAGAGAATAAAATCCAGCCTAAGCGTACCCCTGAGGCCTCAACCGGAATTGGTCTCGAAAACATTAACCAGCGCTACAGCCATTTACTGAACAAAGAGATCATCATTACCAAAACAGACACCCATTTTAGTATAAAACTTCCCCTTATACATGAAGATTATCATCATTGAAGACGAGCTGAAGGCTGCCAAGTCTTTATCAAGCCTTATTAATAAAATACGTCCGAAAGCACAAGTTGTAGCTAACCTGCAAAGTATTGACGATGCTGTGCATTATTTTTCAGAAAACGAGCAACCCGATCTGATTTTTATGGATATCCAGCTGTCGGACGGCCTTTCCTTTGAAATTTTTCAATCGGTAAAAATCAGTTGTCCGGTAATTTTTTGTACTGCTTATGGCGAGTACGCGATGGATGCCATTAAAGCCAATGGTATTGATTATCTGCTAAAACCTTTTTCGCAGGAAGACCTGCAAAAGGCCTTTGAAAAGGTAGATCAGTTTCAGAATTTTTTTCAGCAAAATAAGCTCCCGGATATGGATGAGCTGATTAAACGAATTGGGCCAAATGAAGGGAAAAAGAGTTTTCTGGTGTTCAAACACAATAAATATACAACGGTTCCTACCGAGCAGATTGCTTTTATCTACATCCGCAACGACTCGCCAACCATTATGACCTTGAAAGAGGAAGAATATACCCTGAACCAATCGCTGGATACCATACAAGGGCAGCTTTCTGCTTTGCAGTTTTTTAGGCTTAACCGCCAGTACATTGTTAATTTTAGCGCGATCAAGGAAGTAGAGCACTATTTCGACCGTAAGCTATTTGTTAAACTGGTTATCCCCTCGCCCGAAAAACTGCTGATTGGAAAAGAAAAAACAACTGCATTTTTAAACTGGCTGGAGAACAGGTAAGCTAACCGGAAAATTGTTGTTCGAGAATGTGCCTGATTTCCTCACGCACTTCCTTATGTCCGGCTGTTTCATTATCAATTACTGGCAGCTGGAGCAACCCTGGCTTGGTGCAAATATCCGACATTACAATCGATAAGGCGGCCATACAGCATAAGGTAACGTCAGGGGTTAAAGTTAAACTGATCATCATCTGATAAAAAAGCGGAGACAGATTTAAACATCTGCTTCCGCGGTTAAATTGATTATACTAAATTAATTTCGACAGGGATATTGCCTTTGGTAGCTTTTGAATACGGACAGGTTTGGTGTGCAGTATCGGTTAGCAACCTGGCTTCCTCAGTAGATAAGCCGGGTAGGCTTACATTTAACCTGGTTTGCAAACTGTAAGCGCCATCAGTTACACAAAGATCAACCTCAGCATCAACCGCAAGACCGGCAGGTAAAGCTATTTTGTACTTTGCAGCGGCCAGGCCGATTGCGCCAATAAAACATGCCGACCAACCCGCAGCAAACAGTTGCTCAGGGTTTGTGCCTTTACCGTTTGAACCTGGCGAAGAAAGTGCAATTTCTAATTTTCCATCAGTACTTTTTGAGTTGCCATCTCTACCGCCTGTAGTGTGTGTTTTTCCTGTATATAATACTTTTGTGCTTAAATCCATTGTAGGATTTCCGTTTTGATTATTTTCCATTGTATTATGATTTTTAAATTTTTTATTCAAAATTATTGCTTAAACAGCGGGCTAACGACCATAATCTGGTGAGTCAGGCAGATTACCCGCTAAGCCGGACATTTTCCGGGTTGAGTTTTTTATCAGTTTTTATTCTTCTCCATCAGGGAGGAAGCCACTTTTCTTTTTCCTTGTAATTTCCATCACCATTTCGCATTGCTGAACATTTCGTTCGAACGGCGGACTAAGCAGAAATAACATGGAGAGCATTGAAACTAGTGTAACCATAAATTTGCTGTAGCCTTTTTTGATTGTATTTTCCATGGCTGTAAAGGTTTAATGATGTAAGCTGGCATTGTTTTTTTGTTCAAATTGGGTCGCTTTGGTAGCGGCGATGAGCTTACCGGTGTTTTGGTTTTGCAGCAAACCAATAATTTCCCAGTCTTTTTCGTTGTAGCCTTTGGGCAATGAAACCGAAACGGCTCCGATTCCCTCAGCACTGATCTTTTCGCTTTGCAACTTCCGTACAATCTGCACATGCGACAGGGTTCTGCCTTCGTTTTCACCTCTGGCTACTTGGGTACTGGCAGCTTTTTGTACAACAGCAATTAACAGTTTACTGCCCTTTGCTTCGCCCGAAGCCTGATAATGTACTTTAAAGTCCTGATCAGTTTGGTGCCATTGAAGCTTAACCTCTGCGCTTGCTTTGGTACCCAGCTGGGTCGAAATGGCATTGCGAATGCTGGCTTCTTCCGAACCGATAAATTCGTTTGCACCGTTAACAATTACCTGTGGGGTATAAATTTGTGGCAAGCCTAACCACTGCCCATACTGCGCCTGCCTTTTCGAATATTCCGGATTCCCGAAAGTGTCTTTCCAACCTAAGCGATCAAAATAATCGACATGATAAGCAAGCACAAACAAATCTTTTCCGGCTGATTCTTTTTCCAGCCTGGCTAAAAGTTCATCGGCAGGCGGGCAGCTCGAGCAACCTTCCGAAGTAAACAATTCGACCACAGCAAAACCTTTTCCGGACGTTTTAACGGGAGTATCTTTTCCCGGGGTTTTATACATTGACGCAAAGGCCGTAATGGAAAGGGTAATGACAATGAAGAAATTAGCCAACCATAAAATTTTCGTTATTTTCATGTTTCTGTGTTTTTTGTTGCTCAAAACTATCTCAAAAAACCCTCCTGCCAAGGTGCAAAATGGCCAGACTAGGCATATTAAGGCATGAAATGGTAAGTAGGTATACTCAACCGGACAGTAGAATTTGGAAATTATCAAACTCATCCCCCTCCCCCTAACCGTCATGCTGAACTTGTTTCAGCATCTCCCCTGTTACACCGTAATCTTTAATCGCGCTCTGAAATACAAAATCTCATCCCCCTGCCCCCTTCAAAGGGGGACGAGATCATCCTTATTCAATAAATTCTGACTTTTTTCGTTTTAATGTTTTGTGATGCAAACTCCAAAGACTGTAACAACAAGAAGCTAAAGCCGTCTAAAACTTTTAACTACCTCAAAATGTTTAACTAAAAAACAAAAAAAACGACATGGGAATTTTAAAAACAGCAATTATTGGTGCTGCGGTTTACGCAGGCGTAAAATATATCACGAAGAAGGACCCAATTACGGGCCAATCGATAGTAGACGAATTAATGGATAAAGCACCGCAATGGGCTGATAAGGCAAAAAATTATACACAGGATTTGAAATCAAAGCTGAGTAATGCTGCCGAAGATTTTGCCAGATGAATACCCATTAACAATAAACAGGCAGATCAATCGAGATACCTGTTTCTGTAAAATTTAGCAACAAAAAAAGCGCTCCGATTTAAAATCGGAGCGCTTTTTCTTTGTAAACCATTGGTCAAACACCAGTGAGGTTTTAAGTTTTAAAAAGCATCAAACCAGAGTTTTGTTGTTAATAAATCGGCTCCCTGACTGCTAACAGCATTTTTATAATTCTGTCCGTTTAGCGATTGCTCAGTACCCGGATAAATAAAACGCACAGGGATTTTACCATTTAACACCGTATTTACCGAAGCCGTTAACTGCGGATAATCCAGTCTACGCTGCTCTGCCCAGGCTTCCAGTCCTTGCCCAAATAATGCAATCCATTTCTGCTCACCGATTGATTTCTTAAAGTTTGCGGCATCATAAACTACAGCGGTCTGACTGATGTAACTATCAACTGCGGTTCCGCTGATATTATACTGTGCAAACGATGCCCGGATAGCCTGCTTATATAAATCCTCAGCATTTTCTGTCGTGAAACCACGTGCAGCCGCCTCAGCGCGATCGAAAAGCAATTCGGCATAGCTAAAAATTACAGCTGGCGCTTTGGCATCCAGAAAATAAGTACCTGGTTTAGATGAATTAGCTAAACCAATAGCACTGGCTTCGGAGTTGGTAGAACCATTTGGAATGCCTACATAGGTTTGGGGCGTAGTATTTTCGGTTCTACTCGCATATACCGATAATCTTGGATCGCTAAGCGAAAAAAGTTTATCTACAATGGTTTTACTGATCCGGTAATCGTTACGGGTTTCGAATGATGCTGCAACCGGATTCTGTTGTGGCGAAACATCATATTTTAGTATTGCATTTTCTGCATTACTGCTGATGTAAGCACCACCTTCGGCCTGTATTTCGTCTATTACCTGTTTGGCCTTAGTTGCATCTTTATCCGCAATACGCAAAGCGATACGGAGGCGCAGTGCATTGGCAAACTTTTTCCACGAAGCAATATTATTGCCGTAAATTACATCACCGGCAATGGTTTTTCCCGAAGCAGGATCGAGTGCTACTTGAGCAGATTTCAAATCGTTTAAAATACCGTAATATACATCCTTCTGTTTATCGTAAACAGGTGTAACAAATTGTTTTATTTTTCCGGCCTGCGAATATGGAATATCGCCATAAGCATCGGTAAGCAATAAAAATACCCACGACCTCAATACCAATGCTACACCTTTATAATTGGTGTTGCCTTGCGCATCGCCCAGTTCGATAATTTTATTAAAGCCTGCAATACTTTGCGCATAACCGGTAGACCATAGCGAGGTAAAACTGCTGTTCGAAAAGATAAAACGATCTTCTTCTGTGTATTGCACTTTAGCCCAGTGCTGCGCAAAAAGCAGGCTCGAATTCATGTTATTGGTTACGCCCCAATAGGTATCTACAGTGGTTTTGGTCGTTCCTGTAAGTAAATAATCGGGTTGCGCAACTTCAGGAGCATTGGGGTTAATGTTCACCTCATCGAGCTCTTTTTTGCAAGATGAAAAGGCAAGGGCCAAAATGGCGAATATATAGAGTTTCTTATTTTTCATGATGGGAATATTTAAAATTTAACATTCAGGTTAATACCATAACTGCGGGTACTTGGGTTAGAAAGACTTTCTAAGCCCTGACCATTGCCGGTATTAAAAGCTACTTCAGGATCAATATCAACCGTATTGCGGTGAATAATCCACAGGTTACGGCCAACAAGCGATACCGAAACACCCTGTAAACTTAGCGAGCGCAACCATTTCGTTGGCAGGTTATAACTTAGTTTCACTTCGCGGAGTTTAACATAAGAAGCACTGAAAATATTGGCTTCATCGATATTCCTGAACGATTTGTAATACTGCTGGGCAGGTAATATTTTTTCGTTGCGTTTGCCATCAGCAGTTACCCCGTCAAAAATAACCCCGTCATCGTAAACAGTTTCACCAGCCGGAGCTGCTCCGTTTAACCGTACAGTTCCTTTGGTTTTATCGTTACCCGGATAATAGTAAGCAATGCCGCCATACTCTGCAGCCCTGCCTGGTAAAGTTGAGGCTAACACGCCGGTATAAGTACCTGTAGCATATGTACCGTTGTAAATAGAGCCGCCAATGCTGGCATCAACCAACACGCCTAAACTAATGCCCTTATAGCTAAAGGTGTTGTACACACCACCAATCCAATCCGGAGTATATTTACCCAATACCTGCTTGGTTGGGTTGGTAGCCGGAGCGCCGGTTGCATTTACAATAATATTGCCGTTGCCATCTCTTAAAAACGCGGTACCAAATAACGATCCATAAGGTTGACCCACAGTAGCAATTACCTGTGCTGAGTTAGAAGCTACAACATAATTGGTTAATAATTTTTCGGCATCCAGCTCAATTACCCTGCTCCTGTTTGCGGCAAAGTTTAGATCGATATCCCAGGTAAAAGCCTTTTTAATTGGCGTAATGCCCAACTGCGCCTCTATACCTTTATTGTTGATTTTTCCGGCGTTCAACAATTTTGAACTAAAACCGGTACTCTGGCTCACATCTGCCGCTAAAATCTGGTTATAACTATTGGTATTGTAAGCACTTAAATCGAAACGCAATCTTTTGTTAAAGAATACCGCCTCAACACCCAATTCGGTTGATGTGGTGGTTTCAGGTTTCAGGTTAGGATTAAGATCAATAGATCCTGTATTCAGCTGTGGATTTCCATAAAACGGAGCGCTAAAAACATAGGTATTAATCAAACGGTAAGGATCTGCATCTTTACCTACTTTAGACCAGCCACCACGTATTTTTAAATAGTTAAGGGCATCGCTTTTAATATCCAAAGCTTCGGTAGCTACAAAACTTCCATTAAACGAGGGGTAAAAATACGACCTGTTTTGAGCAGGCAAGGTAGACGACCAATCGTTACGGGCAGTAATGTTGGCAAAAAGGTAATTTCTGAAACCAAGTTGCCCTGAAGCATACACACTATACGATTTTAAACGTGACAGGTTATTTGATGATACCAATGGATCGCGTGAGTTTTTAAGCGTATAAAGTCCAGCAATGGCCAGTTTAGGTGCACTTTGGTCGTTTTGTTCGATATACTGCCTGCGGATATTCCCCCCACCCAGCAATTCGAGGCTAAAATCATCGTTTAGCTGTTTGTTAAAGTTTAAGGTTGCATCGGTATTGTTTTCGTTTACCGTAAAAGCACTTTCGGTGTACGATCCAAATGGTGTTCCGTTGGTACCATAAGCAATCCGTACTTTACGCCTGTCGTTATAATAATCCGTTCCTGATCTGAAATTTAAATCAAGCCCGTCTATGATTTTATAATTCAACGCTAAACTTCCGATTATGCGGTTCCTGTTTTGCGATACCGTATTCTCGTAAGCTACCCAATATGGATTGCTGTAATAGCTGTTATTCCAGTTAAACGTTTTTCCATTCTCATCCAAATAATTTTTCAACTGGTTAATATCAACCTGACGACCAAACCAGGTAAACTGCAACATGGTACTCGTAGAGCGCGAACCACCTGTACCCGGTAAGTTATCCGAATTAAGTTTACTGTAATTGGCATTAGCCGTTAAAGTTAATTTCGGGGTTATTTTAAGGCTGGTATTCAGCACAAACGAATTTTTCCCCTGTCCCGAATTAGGCACAATACCTACCTGTTTTAAATTGTTGTAAGAGATCCTGTAATCGTATTTTTCTCCGGCATCTGCAATCGATACACCGTTATTTAAGGAATAACCGGTTTGGAAAAAATCGCGAACATTATCCGGATGCGCTTCAAAAGGAACAGCTACACCTTTAGAGAAAAACTGCGGAATTAGCCTGCCATCCAGTTTCGGTCCCCAGCTCTCATCAACCCCGTCATTTAAACCTTTACCAGCACCATCCACATAGCTAAATTTACCTTCAGAACCTTGTCCAAAAGCATTTTGATATACCGGAAGGGTAAGCAGGCTTTCTAAAACCGCGTTCGAGTTAACGGCAATTCCCAATCCTTTTTTCGATTTACCGGTTTTGGTTTTGATGAGGATTACGCCTGCTGCAGCCCGCGATCCGTACAATGCGGCTGCATTTGGGCCTTTAAGCACACTCATTGATTCAATATCTTCAGGATTGATATCCGAAATGGTATTGGCATAATCCCGGGCACCGGCCGAGTTTAACTGCGAGTTATCAACCGGAATTCCATCTACCACAAACAGTGGCTGGTTGTTACCGGCAATGGAAGTTTCACCCCTGATTACCACGCGCGACGACCCCATACTTCCCTGGCTATTGGTTACCCTTACACCGGCAATTTTACCAGCCAGGGCATTAACCAGGTTCGATTCTTTAGCTTCGGCCAAATCCTGCCCCTTTAATTCCTGAACGGCATAACCCAGCGATTTCTTTTGGCGCGATATACCTAAAGCAGTAACTACAACCTCATCAAGCGACTGATCGCTCGATTGCAATACCACAGCGATAGGACTACCTTTAACAACAGGTATTTCCTGGGTTTTAAAGCCAATGTATGAGAATATAAGGGTAGCTTTTTCGGGTGCGTTAATGCTAAAAACCCCTTTACCATCGGTAGTGGTAGCTTGTTTGGTTTCTTTGATCAAAACAGAAACACCCGGCAGGGTTTCGCCCTCGGCCGATTTTACCGTACCTGTAACAGGTACATTTTGCGCAAGTAACTGCTGCGCCGTAAAGAGCAGCAAAATAAACGCTATTGATTTAATTTTTTTGAACATCTTGTGTTGTAATAATTAGTTAATGGAGACAATAATTTGGGCAATACCTTTCCACCACGGCTATAAACCGTATTTTTTGTTTAAAAAATGAAAGGATTGGTTAGCTTAAAAGCCCGTTAAAATGAATGCATCTTAACAGGGCATACGCATTCGGAAATACCTCGTTTGGTTTAAATAAATAGATTTTAGTACGTCTGTTTTTTTCATCTGGAAATGATCATTAGTAAATAAGTTACTTTCAAAAAAGCCCGGGTACAAAAAAAGCACCTCAACCAAAAGTCAGAAGTGCTCCATATTAATAAGGATAACGCAAACTGCTGACTTAACTACCCCAGATTCATCCGGGATGGAATTAGCACCATTTCTAAAACTTAGATGGTTGCTAAGGCTTCACAGGGCCATTCCCTCCGCCTTTCTTGATAAGCATTTTTAAATAACTGGGGCAAAGGTATAATTAAATCCAGTAATTCTATAGTTTTTATATATTTTTTATCTGAAAATTTTTTCTTGCCAAATACGAGCCGTATATTTGTCGACCAATTTAGTCGATTAAAACACATCCCAATGAATCTGAAATCAATTTTCACAGCCGTTTTGACCATATCAACTACCATATCCTTTGCACAAGATCAAACCGTATTGGCCAATCATACAGGGGTAAAAGCCCATAAAGAAAAGTCTAATGCCTTTGTAGCACTCGGCAGCTGGCGCGGAGTTGCCAAAGTAAAAGAAGGATTGGAAATCCCTTTCAACTTTGATATCAACGAAAAAAATGGTCAGCAGAAATTATATTTCCGCAATGCCGAAGAAAGTTTTGAAGGCGGTTTAGTTAAACAAACTGCCGATTCGCTTTTTGTCAAACTCGATCAGTTTGATAACGAACTGGCATTTGCCATAACTGGCGATCAGCTTACCGGCACATTAAGAAAACAAGGCCAGACCGGTAAACCTTTGGCCATTGTAGCCGAGCGTAAAAACTACCGTTTCGAAACAGACGGTAAACCTGTAACAGCCAATTACTCCGGAAGCTACGATGTGGTTTTCAAATCGCCAAATGGCAAGGACGAAAAAACAGTAGGTTTATTTAAGCAAACAGGCAACAAACTTACCGGTACTTTTTTACGTGTAACCGGCGATTCGCGCTACCTGGAAGGCGTGGTAGAAGGTAACGAATTTCAGTTATCAAGCTTTATTGGCTCCTCTCCTGCTTACTACAAAGGCACTTTCCAGTCCAATGGCACTTTAAGCGGTGAAATCTTAGGTGCAAGAGGAAGTCAGCCTTTTACAGGTGTTAAGAATGCCAACGCTGCCCTGCCCGATGCCTACAAACTCACCTACCTGAAACCGGGTTATAAAACCCTCGATTTTAGTTTCGCAGATGTTAATGGAAAAAAGATTTCGTTAAAAGATGAAAAATACAAAAACAAGGTAGTTGTTTTAACCATCACTGGCAGCTGGTGCCCCAATTGTGTAGATGAAGCTACCTTTATTGCCCCTTGGTATAAAGAAAACAAGAAACGTGGTGTAGAGGTTATTGCCTTACATTACGAACGCTCTACTGAGCCAGAATATGCTAAAAAAGTAATGAGCCGTTTCCGAGAGCGCTTTGGTATCGAATACGATCAGGTTATTGCCGGTACAGCCGATAAACAAGTGGTAGCCGAATCCTTACCTGCATTAGATTCGTTTGTATCTTTCCCTACTACCATTATTATCGATAAACAGGGAAATGTTGCCCAAATACACACCGGCTTTAATGGTCCGGCTACAGGCAAATTTTACGACGAATTTAAAAAAGAGTTTAATACCGAGATTGATGCTTTATTGAAGAAGTAAATGCAATCTAAACCTTTGTTCCCTGGTTAATTAAAAGTACTAAGCCGTAGCCACCATCTTTTTGTAATCGCGTGGGGTTACACCTTTGGCTTCTTTAAAAAACCGGTTAAAATTAGACAGACTATTAAAACCACATTCGTAAGCCAGGTTACCGATTTGCCTTTCGCCATCGGTAATCAGCTTGCAGGCATGGCCAATACGTACTTCATTTACAAACTCAACAAAAGTTTTTTGGGTGCGGCTTTTAAAATAACGGCAAAAAGCCTGTTTATTCATGTTAATCAACGCGGCAACATCGTCCAGTTGCATATCGGTAGCAAAGTTTTCAAACACATACTTAAATACCTTATCCATCCTGTCGTTATCTTTTAGCTGGTAGGTATTGGTATAACCCTGACTGGCCAGTAAATCGTACTCTTTGGTATGGCTCAATACCTCGAGTATTTTAAACAGCGAAATCATTTTCGGAAAATCTTCTTCCTCTTTTACCAGCTGTACCAGGAGTTTTTTTAACTGCGATTTGGTTTCCCCATAAAACTTCATTCCCCGACCGGCTATCTGCAATACCGCTTTCATTTTCTGCATATTACCCAGCTGTGCCAGCAATTCGATCAGCTTATCCGGATTAAAAAATACCGAAATAGAACGCGCGTGTTTCTGGTTTACCTTATCGTCAAAATAGGCTTCGCGGTTGTACCAAACATGCGGAATATTGGAGCCAAGAAAAATCAGCTCACCTTTTTCAAAATTTTCTATACTATCGCCAATAATGCGTTTGCCTTCACTTTCAACCATGTAGGTAATCTGACATTCGACATGAAAATGAAAAGCTGTAGAAAAGTAAGGCTGATCTATTACCTTCGTTTTAAAGATCTCATTATCCAAACCTTCCAGTATTTTAGCAAAAACCGGTTTCATAAGGGCATTTTTATATAGTTTATATTTGGTTAGGTCAATACCACGCCAAACACTGCTTAAGTGAGCAGATCCTATTTGGAGATAACAACCTTGAGTCAAATATACGCTACATTATCAAAATAAAGCAAACAAAGTATAATACTTGCTAAAATAACATCAAAAATAGCAAACAGAGCTTTAGAATTTAGTCTTTCTTCGGCCTAACTTTGAGTAATTACCCATACTAACCAAATCAATAAAATGAATCCGTAACCCGACAAGGTTAAAAATTAAGGATATAAAATGAACCAAAATTTACATCAAAAAGTAATCCTGTTAACGGGCGGCGCCGATGGTATTGGCTGGGAATGTGCCAAAGCCTACAGTAATGCAGGTGCCATTGTTTGTATAGCAGATAAACACCCCATTACTGAACAAAAATTAAGCGAACTGGCTAAACCTAATACTTTTATCCAATGCGATGTAAGCCAGGAAGCAGCAGTACAGGCTGCAATAGAAGCAGTGATTACCAAATACAACCGTTTAGATGCCATCCACAACAATGCAGCTATTGCCAGTCCTTCAAAACCTTTACATCAAACCAGCGATAGTGAGTGGGATTTGTTAATGAACATTAACCTGAAAAGCATTTTATTTACCACCCGCCACGGGCTGCCACATTTAAAAGCCTCAAAAGGAAACATCCTCAGCACCAGTTCGCTGGTGGGCAGTATTGGTCAGGAAAACCATGCCGCTTACGTGGCTACCAAAGGCGCTGTAAATGCCTTAACCAAAGCCATGGCTTTAGATTATGCTCCCTTTCAGGTGCGGGTAAATGCCGTTTCACCTGCAGCCATCAATACGCCAACACTACAAGCCTGGAGCAACGAACAGCCCAACAAAACAGATTTAGAACAATACCTTAACAAATTACAACCCTTAGGTAACATGCCCTATGGAGATGTAATTGCCGATGCCTGCGTATTCCTGCTGAGTGATGCAGCACGCTTTATAACCGGTACCATTTTGCCGGTAAGCGGTGGTGCAGAATTAGGTTACAGAACCATTATTTAAAATATGATCCATAAAATTAATATACTCGACAAAAGATTTGAACTGGCTACAGGTGCTGGTAGTGATGCTATACATAAAGATCCGCAATACTCTTATGCGATAGCTCAACTGGGCGATGATAGTGGCCTTACCGGTAATGGCCTGGCTTTTACTTTAGGCGAAGGCAACGACCTGGTTTGTAAAGCAGCTTCCTTTTACGCCGATAAAATAAAAGGTAGCGATATTGAAGAGCTGATGGCCGGTTTTGGCCAAACATTTAAAACCCTCTCAAACGAGCAGCAATTTAGATGGCTAGGTCCGCATAAAGGAGTGGTACATTTGGGCTTAGCCGCTGTTACCAACGCGTGTTACGATTTGTGGGCCAAAAAACGTGGTGTGCCGCTTTGGAAATTATTGATTGATTTAACACCCGAACAAATTGTAAACACGCTCGATTTATCGTACCTGGAAGATGTATTGACCAAAGACGAAGCAATTGAGCTTTTGCAGTCCCAAGTCGATTCGAAGAAAGACCGTGAGGGCATTTTAGCAACGGGTTATACCGGTTACGATACCTCAGTTGGCTGGTTTAATTACGACGACGAAAAAGTACGCGAAAACTGTAAGAAAGCTATTGATAATGGTTTTACCGCCATGAAATTAAAGGTGGGTTCTGCCGATCCGCAAAGAGACATACGCCGAGCCAATATTGTGCGCGAGGTAGCGGGCGAAACCTCGAAGGTAATGCTCGATGCCAACCAGCAATGGACTTTACCCCAGGCCATTTCTATTTGCAACGAGCTCAAAAACATGAATCCTTATTGGGTAGAAGAACCTACCCATCCCGATGATGTTTTAGCACACCAAACGCTTGCCAAAGCCATTGCACCAATAAAACTGGCATTGGGCGAACATGTACCTAACCGCATCATCTTTAAAAACTACCTGCAAACTGGCTGCACAGGTTTCGCCCAGGTTGATGCCGTGCGTGTAGGTGGAGTTAGCGAGTTTATTACCATTAGCTTAATGGCTAAAAAATTCGGTATTCCGGTGGTGCCGCATGTTGGCGATATGGGTCAGCTGCACCAACACCTGGTACTGTTTAACCACATTGCCATGGGACACGAAGCTTTATTTTTAGAGCATATCCCACACCTTAAAGCACACTTTGTTAATCCGATTAAAATTGAAAACGGCGTCTATGTTACCCCTCAGGAAGCCGGATCGAGTTGCGATTTAAAATAAACAGCCCATGATTAGTACTATAGATATTGTTATTACCATTGCCTATATCCTGTTTATTGTAACCATAGGTTTATGGAGCGGACGCCGGAAAAAGGAAAAGACAGAAAGTTCATCCAACGATTACTTTTTGGCTGGCAAAACCCTAAAATGGCCTATGATTGGCCTGGCCTTATTTGCCACCAATATTTCTTGTTTGCATTTGGTTAGTCTGGCTCAAAGCGGTTTCGACAGTGGTTTGCTGAATGGTAATTTCGAATGGATGGCTGCCTTTACACTCATACTGCTGGCTTTGTTCTTTATTCCTTTCTACATCCGATCGGGCGTAACTACCCTACCCGATTTTTTAGAAAGGCGTTATAATAAAGCTTGTCGCGATTGGCTGGCCTTTGTTTCCATTATTTCGGCCATTATTATTCACATTGCATTTTCTTTTTTAGCAGGTGGTATTGTACTCGAAACACTTTTCGGCATCAATATGTACACCAGCATTGTGGTTATTGCCGCACTTACCGGGCTCTACACCATTATTGGTGGTTTGCGTGCAGTGGTGGTTACCGAATCCATCCAAAGCGTAGTACTAATCGCGGGGGCACTTATTATTACCTGGTTCGCGTGGAACAAGGTTGGCAGTTGGGATCATTTAACCACCGTTTTGCAAAACAATCAGGCTGCTGATAAATTAAGTATGATAAGGTCTGTAGGCGATAAAAGTGGCCTGTCATGGGTGGCCGTATTTTTAGGTTATCCTATTCTGGGCATCTGGTACTGGTGTGCCGATCAAACCATTGTACAACGGGCTTTAGGTGCAAAAGATGAAAACCACGCCAAAGCCGGAGCACTTTTTTGCGGCTTCATTAAAATTTTACCCGTTTTTATTTTCGTATTGCCCGGTTTGTTTGCCTACGTATTATACAAAAGCAATGCAATAGATTTAAGCAGCTTACAGCAAACTGGCGCCAACGGTGCACAAACCTTAAACACCAAAGGCATTTATACCTTAATGATTACCCAGTTACTGCCTAAAGGTTTGGTAGGTATTTTGGTAGCGGCCTTATTATCGGGTTTAATGAGCCAGATTGCCGGAGCATTAAATTCGATTGCCACGCTAAGCAGTTTCGATCTGTATAAAAGATATCAACCCAATGCGAGTGATGCCAAACTGGTAACTGTAGGGCGCTTATCCGCTGCTATTGCTCTACTTGTTTCGTTTGTTCTGCTGCGATTTCTTAACCAATATACCAGTTTATTCGAAGGCATTAATGATGTAATTGCACACATTGCCCCTCCCATTACCTGTGTATTTTTATTGGGTGTTTTCTGGAAAAAAGCCTCAGCAAAGTCGGCACAATACACTTTATGGTTGGGTTCGCTGCTTGGAGTTGCTGTTTTTGCGGTCAACAAGTTAAATCCGGAGACCATTATCGGCCAAATTCCCTTTATGATGATGGCTTTTTACCTGTTTTGCGCCTGCGTAGTTATGCAGGTATCATTCTCATACATCTACCCTGTTCAACATACAGCTGAAAGCAGTAAGCTCTACTGGAAATCGTTTTGGGAACCTTTACAGGTAAAAGGCTGGAGCGGTATTGGCAATTATAAAACCTTATCCGCTTTATTGCTGGGCATTATGGCGGTATTATACTGGGTTTTCAGATAGTTTAAAACCTAAATTGATTGATAACACAAAACCAAATAAACCACATGAAACAAACTAAATTTATTTACCTTCTGCTATTTGGCCTGCTGAGCAATCTGGCCTATGCACAAACCAAAACAAACCCGGCCGTAATGAAAGATTTTATGGATAAGCGTTTCGGCATGTTTATCCATTGGGGGCCGGTAAGTTTACGCGGCACCGAAATTGGCTGGTCGAGAGATAAACAGGTCGAGAAAACCGATTACGATAACCTGTACAAGGAGTTCGATCCTACGCTGTTTAACGCCGATGATATTGTTAAAACGGCTAAAGATGCAGGCATGAAATACCTCACCATTACTGCCCGTCACCACGATGGTTTTTGTTTATGGCCATCTAAATTTACCGAGTACGACATTGCCCACACACCCTATAAAAAAGATATTGTAGGCGCTTTAAACGAAGCCTGTAAAAAACAGGGCATCAAATTTTGCATTTACTATTCGGTACTCGATTGGTACCATCCCGATTACCCGATTCATTCCTCTGCCAGCCAAACTATCGACCCTAAAGCCGATATGACCAAATACGTCAGCTACATGAAAAACCAGCTGAAAGAACTCATTACCAATTACGATCCATACATGCTTTGGTTTGATGGCCAATGGGAAAAACCATGGACAGATGAAATGGGTAAGGATTTATACAGTTACTTAAAAAAATTAAAACCTGATGTGATTATCAATAACCGCTTAGGAAAAGAATTTGCGGCTATGGAAAACAAAAAAATCGATCATTCGAAAATGGTGGGCGATTATGATACCCCTGAGCAAACCGTTGGTCATTTGAATATGGATACACCATGGGAAAGCTGTTTTACCATTTGTAACCAATGGGCATGGAAACCGAATGATAAAATGAAATCGTTGAAAGATTGCTTAACCATCCTTTCCAAAACGGCTGGCGGTAACGGAAACTTATTGCTAAACGTAGGTCCTATGCCCGATGGCCGCATTGAAGCCCGGCAAATTACCCGCCTCAAAGAAATTGGCCAGTGGCTAAAAACCAATAGCGAGGCGGTTTACGGTACTTTCGGCGGTCCCTACCAACCTACCGATGCCTATGCAACTACCAGAAAAGGAAACAAACTTTTTGTGCATGTACTTAAAACCGATGCTGATGCCATCAGCTTAAAAAATATTCCAGCACGGAAAGCAGTAAAGGCCAATATTTTAGGCGGAGAAAAAGTTTCGGTTGAACAAGGCGCAACTGATTTTAAAATCAGCCTGCCTAAAAACCAGGCGGGCGCTTTACAATATGTTATTGCAATCGAAATGGATGGCGATATTGAAAAAACAGCAGTGATTAACTAATATAAAACGGCTATGAAAAATTTCAAACAAGGTTTTTTGATCATTTCAATAGGTTTAATGCTCTTAACCGCCTGCAATCAGTCGAAAACAACCGAAACAATTGCAACGGCAGAAACACCTAAAAACATCAGGCGTTTTGGTTCGGTAACAGGTTTAAAACCCGAAAAAATAGTCTACTATAAAAAACTACATGCTGCTATTTGGCCAGGCGTTAAACAAAAAATCGCCGACTGCAACATTCGCAACTATTCCATTTACCTAAAGGAAATTGACCAAAAGTATTACCTCTTTAGTTATTTCGAATATGTTGGAAAAGATTTTGAAGCCGATATGAAAAAGATGGCTGCAGATACCACTACCCAGCGCTGGTGGAAAGAAACTGCACCTACTCAAATTCCGCTACCCGATGCAGCTGCCAAAAATGAAACATGGAGCAGCATGGAAGAAGTTTTTCACCAGAATTAAACCCAACAATAAACTATAACAATGCAAACCGGGCCTGGAGTAATCCAGCTCCGGTTTTTTACATAAATTAAGGTCTAAGTTGTACGACTTAACAAGGCAGCATAAGCCAAAATAACAATACATACAAACGAAGCAATAGTCCTGATCCGTTGAAACATGTTCCAGGCAGGCTCGAATTTATTTCTCAATGCACTTAATTCGTGTGCATCCATTTTATCTAAACTGGCACCATCCAAAAGATTATTTAAAGGTACATTGCCTACCATGGTTACCATAAAAACCCCACCAGCATACAATAGTGTAGCTGCCAGAAGCAAATAAAAAACCAAAGTCATACTCCTATTGTAAAAAAGCCAGGTACAAACGGGTAACAATATCAAAGTTCCCATAAAGCTGATAAAAAAAAGTGGATTTAAAATTGCACGGTTAATGGATTGCATAGCCTTTAAAAACGAAAGATCAGATAAACGGGTAAGACCCGGTAAAACAGAACAGGAATAAGCATAAAAAAGACCGCCAATAAGCGCAGTAGATACTGTACTGAGTAAAAGTACCAGGTTTTTCAGAGTCATAAGAATGTTTTTTAATGGTAGATAGCGTGTAGCCATTCGAATTTAAACAATTATGGCTAAAATATATGTTCAATTCGGAGCGTAATTTTAAAGCAAGAAACCCGGCGTGGGAAAAAACCCGCTAATACCATATCTAATTAAGAGCGTTAATTTAGATATGGAAGAGCGTTAATCAGATAAAAGACAGGTATAGGTAGATGTATTAAAATGAACGGGAAGATTGTTTTGTATAAGTAAATTGCTTTATTTATTACATTACATACCGAAGGTCGCATTCGTAAACGACTTTACAAACCAGGTTACACAGATCGGTCTGTTTTCGTTATGAATAGGTGCTATTACAGGTTGAGGGCTGAAGTAATTACCACAATATCCGTAGCACGGCACCCACTATTCCCCTTTTCCAGATTAAATTTAACCTTTGTTCCTACTATTAATAAAGGCCTAAATAGCCCTTTTAACTGCTGATTATCTGCATAAATCATTTCCGTGCAGCCATCGGCAGCGATAAACCCGAACCCACGTACCGGATTATACCACTTAACTACTCCTGTATAAATCATAAGGCATGTTTTTACAATAATTTAGTCAACTTTAACACAATCTAAAAGAAAACTGTATGAATAGTTAGATTTTCGTGATGAAAAGGTGTAATTTCGTTATGTATACAAATGATAGATTAGGAGATGATTAAGTGTATAGCTATAGATGACCAGCAGAGCTCAATTGCGGGACTGGAAAAGTACATCGAAGAGACACCAAATATGCGATTAATAGGAAGTTACACCGATCCGCTAACAGCTTTAAGGGAATTGAAGAAGTTAGATCAGGTTGATGTGATTTTTATGGATATCCAAATGCCCCAGATTTCGGGTCTCGAACTTTCTAAAGCTGTACGTGCGAAAACCAGAAAACTGATTTTCACAACTTCGCATACCGAATATGCCTTTGAGGCTTTCGAAGCCGATGCAGATGCTTATTTACTAAAGCCTTATGGTTATGCCAAATTTGCCCTTACTTTGAGCCGCCTTTTCGGTGAAGAAATGGAAAATGGCAGTGAGGAAGCTTATTTTCTGGTCAAAAATAAATCGGAAGAGCACAAAGCCGTTATGGTTCGCTATGCAGACATTATCTGTTTTGAAAGTTTTCACAATTACATTAAGATACACACTAACGATAAGGTAATTATTGCCTACCTCAGCTTAAAAGATGTAAAAGAGCAGCTGAGTATTAAGAAAGGTTTTATACAGTTACACAGAGGTTATATCATTGCTATCGATCATATTTTGCACATTGATGGCACACGGGTAACCCTGAGTAACCACACCAGTTTTACCGTTGGTGATATTTATTATAACGATTTTAAAGCGTTTTTTACAGATAGATTAATCATCAGCAGCCGTAAAAAATAACGGCTGCTGATGATTAAAAGTTACGGCAAAACTATACCAGAGGTAGACCCCGTGGTTGTTTGAGTCGGATCGGTAAGTGGCTGTTGTAAACTACCATTACTGAAAGTGTTTTTTTTGAATTTAAATAGTGTTCTTCGGATTAATTTTGGTGTTTTCATATTGTTTTTTTTTTCGAAAACTAGCGTCGAAAACACCCTGTAACACTAAGGATTATATAGATGGTAAGATTATCATGGCAGATAGGTTAAATTGGAAAAATAGCCGCATATGGAACTTTTTAATACATTACAAACCACATATGATGATGTGGGCTGTTTTTATTTTTTGGGAGTCTATTGTAGTCGGCATCTATTCTGGTTACATCGGAACTTTTGGCAACTATGCCATACACTATCTGCTTAATATTTCGATCTTCTATTTACATGTCTGGTTATTAGAAAAGGCTACGGTTTTTCCACGTAACGCCCCTTTAAAAATAACGGCACTGGTATTGGCCGAAATTTCCATGTATATCATTGTGGTTTACTGGGTAGACAGCTTACTTTTTGCTTATACGAACATCATAACAGGCGAATTGGCCGATTTTAAAACGAGAGTTTTTAGGCTTTTGCACAGAGGTTCAATGTTTATGCTCTTTTCTACCGGTTATTTCTTTTTAAAGCGCTACTTAAGTGAAAAATCGGAAAAGGAACGTATTGAAAAACAACGTTTTCAAATGCTGATTGAAAGGGAAAAAGCAGATAAGGAGCTTGCTATGTCGAAAAATGCTTTCCTTAAAGCTCAGATCAATCCGCATTTACTTTTTAATACTTTTGAATTTATCCATCAAAAAATAAGACAGCATGATCCGGCCGATGCGCAGATTATGATCCATCTATCGGATATGATGCGTTTCGCGGCAACCACTGAGCATAATCGGGATTATATTAAGCTCCATGAAGAAATTACTCAGTGCCAGAATTTGATCAAATTACATGAATTTACCCAACAACAGGTTTACATTGAATTCGCTTATTCTCCTGATGTTTTGGAAGTCAGGCTAATCCCACTGGTATTATTAACCATGCTTGAAAATATGTTTAAACACGGACAGCTTTCAGATCCATACAACAAAGCAACGGTCGATATTTATAGGATAGATGAAGTATTAAAAATAGAGAGTCGAAATCTTCCTGGTTTGATAAAAAGCAATATTGGCTTTGGCTCAGGACTGGATAACATCAAAACAAGATTAGATTATGCCTATGGCAACAGTGCTCAAATGGAAAGCCTCATTGATGAGGATGGTTTTTACTGTTTGTCTATTTCCATTGAAGAAGATGTATTGACCACCGCATTTGACGAAAAGATGAAAGATATAGTTGCTGCTTCTTAGCACCACAAATTTTAAGCATATTAAACCTATATACACCATAATGATAAACAGTTTAAACTTGAAAAACAGCAATTTTAAGCATTGGTTAATTAACTATAAGGTTCATCTCATAGTCTGGTTAATATTTATTACATGGGAAACCATAGTTGTGCTTTCTATTGGTCAATCCATGGGTAAGTTTGTCAATTTTGTAGTTCATTACCCCATCAATATATTTTTATTTTATATAAATGTTTGGGTATTAGAAAAAGCTACAGCTTTTTCTAATCAATCGTTCTGGAAAGTCATATTGTTTGTTACCCTCGAAATCTTCATCTATGTAACATTTGTTTTAGGCCTGGATAACATGTTAAATGCTTATACCAGTATTATGCCTGGCCCCCTGCTCGAATTTAAAATAAGGTTATTTAAGTTAATCAATAGAGGTTCTTACTTTATGATTTTTTCGACAAGCTATTTTTTCTTAAAACGGTATATTACCGAAAAAGCAGAGAAACAACGTATAGAAAAACAGCGTTTCCAAATGCTAATTGATAAAGAACGAATGGATAAGGAGCTGGTAATGGCTAAAAATGCGTTCCTGAAAGCCCAGATTAACCCGCACCTGCTCTTTAATACTTTTGAATTTATTCACCAGAAAATAAGGCAGCATTCGCCCGAAGATGCACAGGTAATGGTTTACCTTTCGGATATGATGCGCTTTGCGGCAGCAACCGAACACAACGAAGGTTACGTTAAACTGAGTGATGAAATAACCCAATGCCAGAACCTGATTAAACTCCATCAGCTTACACAGGGACAGGTTTTTATTGAAGTGGCTTTCTCCCCTGATGTTTTAGAATTAAGGTTAATCCCGCTCGTACTCTTAACCCTGCTCGAAAATATGTTTAAGCACGGGCACCTGTTCGATCAGGATAACAAAGCAACCATTGATGCGTATATGGTTGATGGAATATTAAGAATTGAAAGCAGAAACCTGCCCGGATTGGTTAAAAGTAATATTGGTTTCGGGTCTGGCTTAGACAATATCCGTACACGCTTAGATTACACCTATGGTAATGGAGCCGAAATGAATGCTTTTATGGATGAAGATGGTTTTTATTGCCTTTCTATCGCTATCCGGGAGAAAGCGCTTGCCGCAGCTTTCGATACCCAGCAGCAGGATCTGGCCATCAATTATCCCGTATAGTAAGTAAAAAAGTACCGGAACTAATATGCTCCGGTACAAATCGAGACGGGTATTGATTTAAAATTATACTATTGGCAGGTTGGTAAAGTAGTAGACCAATCGGTACTCTCCATGTTGGTTAAAGTAGCTGTATGCCCCTTCCCGGTAGCATCGGCAGCAGTAGTGCCACTGGCTTCATTAAATTTCCAGTAAGCTTCCAAACCTGTGCTATTCGTAGCCACCGTACATTTATTGTTTTGGATCTGTGTTTGCGTTAATGCCGTTTTCCAAACCCTTAGCTCATCAAACAGGCCATTAAATCCACGGTTGGCATCGTAACTTCTCGAGATTTGAAAGGTTCCGCTGGCCGAGATGGTGCCCGTAGCCGATAAACTGGCATCGAGCACGCCATTGATGTAGATTTTCATTGTTGTGCCATCGTAAGTAGCGGCCACATGGTACCAGGTATTGGCACTTAACGTTGTTGCCGAATTGAGTTTTTTAGGTGTGGTTCCACCAGTATTTAATACAAACTGAAGTTTATTGTTGGCTAAAGAAGCATCGCCCAGGCGCAGCAAAGCTACATTGGCATCGCTTACCTCTATCCCCATAATGGTAGAAATATATGGCGAAGCACTTTTAAAACCATTAGGTCTTATCCAGCCCTCTAAAGTTAATCCTGTACCAGCCAGGTTAAAACTGTTCGAATTTAAGTACTCGTTGGTACCATCAAACAACAAAGAAGTATTGCCGTTTGCAGGCGGTGTTGTACCATTGCCATCAATACAATTGGGCTTAACTGCCGTTGCCGAGCTATACAACGAATTAGAAATAGACGAAAGTTTGGTTTGCGAATTATTGGCTACGTTATACACCATAGCACTGGCCAGACCGTTATTTTTAACGTAATTGGCTACTGCCGTTTGGTCGCTATTTCCCAAATCGGTTCCTAAACCCAGTTTAGCTTTGGGTACACCTGCATTAATATAAGGCTGTAACCTGCTGGCATAATTGGTAGAAAAATAGGTTTGCTCAAAAACATAATCAAGTATATCGCCTAGTTTTTGTCCGTTATAAGTGCTATTAAAATAATTGGCCTGGTTAAATGCGGCCATGGTAATGAGTTTTGTACTGCCTAACCTGGCCCTCAAAGCCGCAGCGGCAAGCACCAACGAGCCATCATTTGCAGTACAGGTAGAATATTCATCGTCAATATCGATGCCATCCAAACCATATTGTTGCACAGCATTGGCACATTGAAGGGCAAAAGCATCGGCCTGTGCATAAGTAGTAAAACAGCCCCAGCCCGCATCTTGATGGTTGCCCAGCACATCAAGCAATACATTTATGCCCAGCGATTGCAGGTAGGCTACTTTACCCGAATTAAGCACATCCTGCACCTGTGGATTAAAACTCAATGTAGGTACCCCATTAACAGAATTGATATTCGCTGCAAAAATTACCGAGATTCCGAATAGCTGTTTGGCAGGCGCACCATAAGTGTAACAACCCGGATTTACAAAGTTGTTGCTGTTAACCTCTACATAGGCGGTAACAAAAGGCCCCGAATTCAAGGCTGATGCATTGGTGAGCGCCTTTAAATCTTTTTTAGCACTAAAAGTACTGGTTTCGTCATTTTGGGTGTTTCCTTTTTTACAGGCGTAAAAAATGGTGAAAACGGCTAGAAGTGCCACTCCCATGGTCATTAATTTTCTCATAATTTTTGATGTTTTTGGTTAGAAATTGTTTTTATTGGTTATAAAAAGAAAAGGCAGATAGGGTTTTAAATCCTACCTGCCTGCTCCTTAAAAATTAGCTTTATTTACATCCCACCATAATCTGGTTCCTCCGTTATCTGGTCCGCCAAGTAAAGTAACTGCTTTGCGTACCTCATCTTTGTTGCCATTGCCATACTCTGCTGTTGGATAAGGTAACCTGCGGATTTGGGTTTGTGTATTTATTGTTCCGCCACTGTAGTTATTGGCTACAGTAAATAATTTAGGATAGCCTGTTCTGCGGAAATCGGCCCATGCCTCTGCCCCATCAGGAAAAATAGCGATCCATTTTTGTGTAATAATCCGTTCTAATTTAACTTCGTTCGATGCTGCTCCATCCCATTTAACAGTAATAGTGCTTACTACTGCTGCATTATTGGCTGGGTTTTTCGGATCTACATAAGCGGTTGGTTTGCTTACTGCATCGGCCAGGTAGCTGCCTGCAGCAACATTCCATTGTTGCATAGAAGTAGTTATACCCGTTTCATAATTGGCTTGCGCATCACCAGCGCCTGTCCAGCCACGTAAAGCTGCTTCGGCTTTTAAAAACCATACTTCGGCAGCTGTCATTAAAATTTGCGGTGCTTTTTGGCCAATTGGTGCTTTTGCATTATCAGGCGTAGTCGCATTCAAACTCGAGTAGGTTTTATAACCGGCTTTACCTAAACCATTAAAAGAGGTATTAGCTCCTGAGCGGATACCGATATACTGACCAGCAAACAAAGGATCGGTTGCAGGAGTACAATATATAGGTAAGCGCGGATCTGAATAACCTACCAGGTACGATTGTAAGGCTGCGCCCATGGCATTATCGCCTTCGTAGTTTACCGTTACATTCCAAAGGTCGTTATTTCTGTTACCCGATTGTGCTACCGCAGCATTGTCGCTGGCAACAGTCATTAAGCCACCCGTTGCAGCCATTGCTTTTTCTGCCTGTAATTTTGCCGTAGCCGGATCAACTTTAACAATACGCACAGCTAAACGCAATCTTAATGAGTTGGCCAATTTAAGCCATTTTACAGCATCACCACCATAAACCAGGTCACCAGAATCAAAATAAGCTTTTTTACCCGGATTGGCAGTTATAAATGCCTGCAGGTTATTTGCTGCTGTATCAATCTGTTTAAAAAACTCGGTGTAAATTGTTTTCTGATCGTCGTAAGCTTGCGAAATCAGCGATTTACCAGCTTGCGTATATGGAATTGGCCCAAATTTATCAGTTACCCGATCCATGGCAATTACCTGTACCAAAAGTGAAATCCCCACGATTCGGGCGCCGTTGTTTTTAAAGGTGATATGGCAATTTTAGAAATTGGCGCCATCACATTGGTATACTGATCGTTAAAACCAGCTTCGTTCCAGCCATTGTTAAGCGCATAGTTCATGTTATTAATACCGCCACCAAATGGTGTTGGCGCCATCATATAACCACTATAAGCATCTGAACTTAAGTTCTGTGCAATCTGGTAATTGGAAAATATATTCTGTTGAATCGGGCCTATTGCCGATTTTAACAAAGCTAAACTCTGCTCAGTTGTAGGTAAATTATCGTTGGTATTAAAACTTTCGAAGTTCTTTTTACAACCCGAGTTCAGGGCTGCTGTAGCCAATAAAACTAAAGATAAACCTTTAATTTTATGGTATGCTGGATGATATATCGATTTCATTTTTGTACTGATTAAAATAAAACATTAAGGTTAAAACCAAAGCTTCTGGTTACAGGCTGGTTAAATACATCTATACCCGATAAACCATTACCGGTTGACATGGTAACCTCTGGATCGTAAGGAGCTTTTTTGTAGAAATAGAATAAGTTTCTACCGATTAGCGATAAGCGCATGCTTTTAAAGGTTCCTTTTAAAGGTAGGTTATAGCCCAACGAAGCTTCGCGTAAACGCACAACCGTTGCACTGTAAACATATTCGCCGGTTACACCGTTTCTATCACCTAAGAAAGAATAATAGCTTTGCGGGTTAATCGTAGCAGAAACTGCTTTTCCGCTGGCATCAACGCCGTCAATTTTAACGCCGCCCTGTGCCCTGGCATCGCCGGTTACTTTTGATGCACCAGCCTGGTCCATAAGCGCTTCAGTTAATGAAAGCACCTTACCACCAAACTTACCATCTACTAAAAAGCTTAAGCTGAAATTTTTATAGTTAAAGCTGTTATTCCAGCCCAACTGAAATCTTGGATTTGCATTGGCAATTAAGCTGTAATCGGTACTCTTGATTGGAAAATACGGATTAGCTGCAGTTCCATCGCCACTAAATACAATACGGCCATTGGCATCTTTTTGCAAGGTATATCCGTAAATATCACCATACGATCCGCCTGCGGCAATACGCGAAATATAAGCGTTGTTACCTCCACCAGTTAAATCAATTGAATTTAAGCCTTGTGATTCTGCTACATCGATAATTTTGTTTCTGTTTAACGATCCGTTAATGGCTGTATTCCAGTTCAGGCCATCTCCTTTTAATACATCGGCACCTAAAGTAAACTGAAAGCCCTGGTTCTGAACATCGCCCGCATTTAAATAACCCGTTGCCACAAGGCCCGATGGTGCAGGTTTAACCGGAATGTACTGGTTTTTGGTGTTGGTTTTGTAATAAGTAAAACTAAAGTTTAAACGGTTAGCCAGAAAACGCATATCCGTACCAATCTCGAAAGATTTTGTTCTTTCAGGCTTTAACTCTGCAAATGCACGGTTGGTATTAATGGTTAATGCACCTCCGTTACCCAAAGTGTTTTGAATAAAGGTTAAATAAGCTGGCACGGTGTTACCCACTTCGGCATAAGTACCTCTTATTTTAGCAAAAGTAATGGCTTCAGGTAGTTTAACCATCTGCGATACGATGAATGATAAACCTACCGATGGGTAGAAATAAGAAACATTAGGCGTAAATGAAAGGTTCGAAGACCAGTCGTTTCTGCCTGTTAAAGTTAAGAAAGCCCAATCCTTATACGAAATATTGGCATTCGCAAACACGGCCTGCAATTGGCTGTGGAAAGCGTCGCTGGCTTTTGTGGTGCTTAATACATCAGAGGTGTAGTTACCTGCAGTTGCTACAATCGTATTATTTGGGGTAAATAAATCAACAGCAGCAAGATCGCCGGCTAATGATAAACCCGAAGTTTTCTGATCGTTAATGCTACCACCAATTAATCCGTTAATTTTAAAGTCCGATCCTTTCATAGGTACAGTAACATTTAAAATCGCGTCGGCATATTTCTGAATAAAAGTTTGGGTGTTTTGCGATAAATAACCTCTTCCGTTAGAGTTGAAGTTTCCGTTGATACCCGAATAACGTCTGTTCTCAAAATCATCAGTACTGCGGTCAATATTACCCCTTACCTGCAGGTTTAACCACGATGTAAATTCATATTTAACGTTACCACTCAATAAAAAGCGGTTTCTGACGGCTGTATTCGGATTTAAATTGGTTAACCACCAGGGGTTCTGATTAATATCTGCACTTCCGCCCAACCAGTTCTGGCGCGCTGTACCCACATTGTTTGCCAACAGGTAATTGTTTTTATATGGGGTAATATCTACTCCACGAGGGAAAAGATACAAACCAACTAAAGGATTGTTGTACAAACCAATTGAAGGACTGTTGTTAATCCTTTGGTTAATGTAGTTCACGGTTCCATCAACCGTTAATTTATTGTTTAAAAACTTAGCTGTTTCACGTAGGTTAATGTTATGCCTGTTTAACTTGTTACCTTCCTGTATGCCACTTGCATAGGTATTGGCATAAGAAAAATAAGTTTGGGCAATTTCCGATCCGCCCGAGAAATTGATGGAGTTAGTGGCATTTGTTCCAGTTTGGAAAAACTGATCCAGGTTATCGGTACTGTTGCTGATAGCTCCACCCCAGCTGTCCCTTGTATTGGTAGATGCAGGGCCGTAACTATTTTGAAATTCAGGTTTGTAGGCAATTTTATCGAAAGTTAAACTCGAAGAAAAACCAATTTGTGTTTTGCCTGCCTTACCTTGTTTTGTAGTAATTAAAATTACACCATTTTGAGCCTGACTACCATAAAGTGCTGCCGCTGAGGCACCCTCTAATACAGTTAAGCTCTCAATATCGTCGGGATTTAGGTTTGATATACCATCTCCTCCATCCTGACCGCCACCAAACACGCTGTTTTGCTGCGCATTGGCATTACCGTTATTGCTAATCGGAACCCCGTCAATTACATACAAAGGCTGATTATTTCCACTTACCGAGCGGCTACCCCTTAAAATTACCTTGGCCGAGCCACCCACACCCGAAGTACTCGGACTGATCGTCATACCGGCAACTTTACCATTTAAGCTGTTTACCAGGTTAGGGCTTTTTACTTTGTTCAGTTCTTCGCCACCAAGCTGCTGTGTGGTATAGGTTAGCGATTTTTCCGAACGTTTTATACCTAAGGCCGTTACCACAACGGTTTCCAGTTCTTTCGAATCGTTGGCCAGGGTTACATCGATAGTTGTTTGCGTACCTACAGTAACTTCTTTGCTTTGGTAACCAATAAAAGAAAATACCAGCACATCGCCGGCTTTGGCAGCAATGTTATATTGCCCGTTGGCATTGGTTTGCGTATTTACCTGTGTACCTTTAATGTTTACCGTTACGCCCGGCACGGTTAAGCCCGATGCATCTTTTACGGTACCCTTAATCTGTTCCTGGTAATGCGCACTAAGCGAAGTTAGCGGCAATGCATTATTAACTGTTTCAGCGGCATATAAACCTGCCGATGCATACAGTAATAAGCATGTGAGTTGTAGTGATCTTTTCATACTCATTGTGATAAGATTTATTTATTATTTGGTTAATTGTTATGCTTTATAATATTTAGGCGTTCATTTTAAATTTTTAGCTGGTTACCGCCAGGTTTTCCCAGCAACTGGCTGCGCCGGCAATAGCAGCCCGCTCTTTCAGTTCTGAAATGCGCAGGGGTACCTCGATGCTATTGGCTTTAAACGCTTTCAATACGTTAGGTAAAAACCGTGGCCAGGCATTGCTGATATTACCACCAAGCACAATAACGTCGGCCTCGGTATCTTGTAAAAACAGCATTAAAAAGGCGGCAAGGTGCTGCGAAAATTCATCGAAAATGGTCCTGATGGTTTCGCTTTCATCGTACAGTTCGGTCAAACTTTTTACATCAATAATATTTACACCGGTAAGCTGGTAATACCGTTTTAAGAACCAGCGGGTAGACAGGTAATCTTCGGCAATGCCATCCTGAAACGATGAGCACCAGAGGTTGGCATCGCGGGTATTGCCATAAGCGGCCACAGCCGAACCCAGGCCAGTACCTAAGGTAATCCCAATCACGTTGGCATAATCTTTAACAGCGCCTGCAAACATTTCGCCGGCTAAAAAGCAGGCTGCATCATTTTTCATTAAAATATTGCCCGCCTCAATGCCTAAAGCGCCGGCCAGCATTTCTTTTACGTTTAAGCCGTAAAAAGCTTCGTATTTATCGTTACCGGCAATGTGCGATATCCCGTTTTCATAATCAAAAGGCCCTGGCATGGCAATCCCAATCTTATCTATCTCCAGTCCTGCTTTGCCGTAAGCTAAATCAATAGCCGCTTTCCAGTTGTTAATAATTGTTGCTGGTTTTCCATGCGCATCAATGCGGCAACGGGTATAAGAATCTTCAAGTATAAGCCTGCTTTCCATATCCATTACCGCCGCAGTAATGTGCGAGCCGCCGATATCTACACCCAGAACATATTTATTTGTTGTCATTTATTTTGTTTAATGAGGTAAGCAATTAAAAGTTTTAGCAACTTTGGTAAATCCTTTTACCAGTAAAGGGCCAATGTACCTTGCACGATCATTTTGCGCTTTATACATGATTAAGAGGGGTTTATATTGGTTAAAACAGTTTTACAATTAACATTAACCGCCAAAAACTTTAGCGGCATTATTAACAATGATCTGTTTTTACGAAAAACTGCCTACAGGCAAATGCATTTTTTGATAATTATTTTTATTATTACTTTATATTTAACCAAATAGCGTCGCAGAAATTGAAAGTAGCCAAGCCAGATTTTCTTGTTTTATGGACCAGGATTTGTCTCGAGGATGATATTAAATCTTTCGAAGCGCTCTACCGCCATCTGTATAACAGTCTGCATAAACTCGCGCTTTATTACGTGCGCGATCAGGAAGCTGCCGAAGACATTATAGCCGAAATTTTTGTGAAATGCTGGGAGAACAGAAAGGCAAGTACCCATGTACAGCAGCCCGAAAACTATTTCTTTGTAGCCGTTAGAAACCAATCGTTAAAATACCTCAAAAAAAACTCGGGGAACACTTTTATCGATCTGGCCGAAAATGAGGCACACCATCCCGTCGAAACCTATACACCTGAAAGTTTATTGGAGCGAAAAGAACTGCACCAAAAACTCGATAGCGCCATAGAAACACTGCCCGCACAGGCTAAACTGGTATTCAGGTTAATTAAAGAAAACGGTTTGAAGTATAAAGAAGTGGCCGATATTCTGGAGATTAGTCCGCGAACGGTACAAACCCAGCTGTTTAGGGCCATAGCCAAACTCAGGCTGGTTTTAAAAAGCGAAAAGCCAACTGGTTTCAATGCCGAAATAGGCGAAAAGCTCATTAGCGTAGTTATCTTATTGGGAATGATCACTTTTTTAAATATGTTGTAGGCAATTTTTAAATCTTTAAGTACTATATTAATACACAGAGGGTAAAACACAAATGACAGATCAAAGATTTACAGAATTGCTTGGCAAACAACTCGCTGGTGAAATTTCACCTGAAGAATCGACCGAATTTAAAACGCTGCTTGCATCAAACGAAAGTTATCAGCAGGAGTATCAATCTTTAAGTACTTATTTTTCGAAAAAAGAAGCGCCAGGCCAAAATGTCGACGAAGTTTTCAATCGCATCACTACAAAGATCAGCACGAAAGAAGGACCGGCAGTACAGCCCTTAAAAGCTTCAATGAATTACAGCATTTGGTTAAAAGTTGCAGCTGTAATCGTATTAATCGCTTGTGGTTTCTTAGCTTATAAAACCTTTTTAACTACAACCCAACCTGCTGCTGAGCTGGTTTGGAAGTTGGCCAACACACCTGCCAAATCGGTTAAAAAGCTTACCCTGGCCGATGGTACCACAGTAACCTTAAATGCCGTATCCGAACTAAAATACCCTGCAAACTTTACAGGTAATACCCGCGAGGTATACTTAACAGGTGAAGCCTTTTTCGATGTACACAAAGATGCAACACACCCTTTTATTATCCATACCGATAAAATACAGGTAAAAGTTTTAGGAACTGCCTTTGATGTTAAAGCCTATAAAAACGATGCTTTTACAGAAACTACCTTAATTAGAGGTCGTGTAGAAGTGCGGTTAAATGATAACAGCAACCAAAAATTCGTACTGCAACCCAACGATAAATTTGTACTGCACAACCAGAAAAAAGAGGCCAGTATGGAGCAGTTACATTATTTTGCAGGACAAGATCCCGCTACAATTATCGAAACCTCGTGGACCAATAACAGGCTTACATTTAAAAACAGTGATTTCGCTTCCATTACCAATCAGTTTGAAAGATGGTATGGCATAAAAATTATGTTCGAAAACGAAAAGCTGAAGAATTTGAAATTTACCGGCCAGTTTACCCAGGAGAGTATTACCGAAGTGCTCGATGCGCTAAAGATGATTGAGCATTTTAATTATAAAATAAAAGATCAAACTGTTTACATTTACCACTGATGTTGTTAAACCGGGGGCTGATCTGTTGTTATGAGGCTGATTTCGAAATTACTTTTTTTATTATGCCTGTTCTGTTGCCTCAATAGTTATGCTCAAACCCGGGTTAGCCTCAATGTAAAAGCAGTAAGTTTCGAAAGTGTAATCGATTCCATTCAGCATCAAACCAGCTACCGCTTTGTTTTCAGCGAATCGAAAATCCCGCAACACCTCATTACCCTAAAAGTGCAGGATGCCGAGGTAACCAATGTTTTAACCCGGCTATTAAAAAATACAGGCTATACCTATGCCCTGTTGCCCAATCAACTTATTGTAATTAAGCAACTCGAACATCGTGGCGGCTTTATCGATACAGCCACCAATCTCAAAGAGGTGGTAATAACTGCTCTGGGTATTAAAAAAGACAACCGTAAAATTGGCTATGCCGTAACAGTAGTGCCCGGCGAAACCTTAACCCAGGCACGCGAATCTAATTTTATCCTATCGTTACAGGGCCGTGTTGCCGGTTTAAGCATTAATGGTACTAACGGCGGGCCTTCCTCTTCAGCCCGGATTTTACTGAGAGGGGTTGCCAGTATGAGCGCCGCTTCGCCCCTGTTTGTAATTAATGGCCTGCCTATCGATAACAGCATTCGCGGCAGTGCCAATGAGTATGGTGGTGCCGATTATGGCGACGGTATCAGCAACATCAATCCCGATGATATTGAAACGGTTACCATCCTGAAAGGTTCGGCAGCCTCCGCTTTATATGGAGCCAGGGCGGCAAATGGTGTAATCCTTATTAGCTTAAAGAGCGGAAAAGAAAATGCCACCTCATCGTTCGAATATAATTCCAACCTTTCTTTCGATAGCCCTGTAAACAACACCGATTTTCAATATGTGTATGGTCAGGGAGCACAAAACAAACGCCCGGCCGATTTTTATGGGGCAACTTCTACAGGCATTTCGAGCTGGGGAGAAAAAATGGATGGCAAACTTTCGCCACAGGTTGATGGCTCATCGAAACCTTACCTGCCTGCTAAAAACAACATCAAAAATTTTTACCGCATTGCACCTGCCTTTACCAATACCATTTCGCTGGTAGGTGGCACAAAACGTAGCATTTACCGCCTTTCGGCCTCTAACCTCGATCACAGTTCTATTTTAAAGAACGGCCACCTAAACCGTAAAACATTTAATGTTTACGGTTCTTTCGACCTGTCGAAAAAGCTTACCATTGGTTTTAACAGCAATTACATTTACGAAAACAATAAGAATAAAAGCTACCTGAGCGATGGGCCATTAAACGCCAATTATGGCATCGCAGCATTGGCTACCAGTTTAGACGAATCGTTGCTGGCACCTGGATACGATGATACCAATGGAAACGAAAGCCGCTGGAATGCCGATGAATATAAAACCAACCCCTATTTTTTGCTCAACCGCCAGGCCGATTACGCCAAACGCAACCGCTCCATTTCGTCGGGCTCTGTAAAATACCAATTTAATAACTGGCTGGCCATACAGGGCAGAATGGGCTACGATGTTAGCAATGATCAATTACTTAGTATTTTACCAACAGGAACAGCTTTTTCGGTAAACAGGCAGGGCGGTATTAACAAACTCGACACACTCCATACTTCTGAATTTAATACAGATTTTTTGCTCACCGCAAACCGAAACATCAGCAAAAACATCAACATGGATGTTTCGCTTGGTGCAAATTACCGTGAAAGAAACGGTGCTACAGATAAAACAGTGGGCTCACAGTTTATCATCCCTTACCTATACACTCCTGAAAACCTGGTTACCAAAAGCAGCATCCATGCCATTTCAAAAATAGTAACAGAATCGGCATACTTTACTGCCGATCTGGCCTATAAACAACTGCTAAATTTCTCATTAACGGGCAGGTACGATGTATATTCTACCCTACCTTCAAACAACAGGGGTATATTTGTTCCCGGTATTTCGGGCAGTTTTATTTTTTCAGATTTGCTTTCCATCAAAAACCTAAGTTTTGGTAAACTCCGCTTAGATTATGCCCGTACCAGCGGCGAACCAACCACCCCTTACACCACGCAGATTTACTACGCTTCGAACGATAACATTAACGGCGTACCTCTGGGCGATTTCGCTAAAGATTTACCCAATTACAACCTAAAACCCTTTACCCTCGATGAATATGAAGCCGGCCTAAACCTGAAGTTTTTTGAAAGCAGGCTAACTTTCGATTTAACTTATTACCACCGAGTAACCAATAACGAAATCATCAACGCCAAACAATCCGTAACCACCGGTTTTACCTCTGCCTATGTTAATCTGGGTAAAACGCGCAATACCGGAATAGAAACTGCGATTACTTATACCCCTATTCTTCAAAAAAATAAGAAATGGGATATCGATTTCAACTTCACTTACGTTAAAAACACATTGTTATCGATAGATGGCAATAGCAATTACACACTAACGGGGGCTTATCGCCCGCTAAATGCCAATACCGCTTTGGTTGTGGGCAAACCGATTACGCAAATAATGGCTTACGATTATAAAAGAGATGCTTCAGGAAATATTATTGTAGGTAGTGACGGTATCCCCAAACGAGGCGATTTTGTGCCCATGGGTACCACCATCCCGCCCTTTTACGGCGGACTTAACAACCGCTTTACCTTTAAGCAGTTCCAATTCTCTTTCCTGATTGACTTTAGGTTTGGCAATAGAATTTTATCGGCAACCGAAAACTATTCTTATGTAAACGGCTTAAATAAAGCTACACTGGTTGGTCGCGAAACAGGTATAGTTGTAGATGGCGTTTATGAAAACGGCACCAAAAACACCACTAACGTGCCGGCATATAGTTACTATCCTGAACTGGCCAGTAACATTTCGGCCTTATCAGTATTAAACGGCAGTTTTATTAAATTCAGGCAGGCTACACTGGGTTATGTTTTTAATCCGAAAGCTTTGCTTAAAACCCCGTTTAAAAGCATTTCTATTGATTTAGTTGGCCGTAACCTGTTTACGTTGCTTAAATACACCAAAAACATCGACCCCGAATCTGAGTTTTCGCCCATACTGGCTTATGCTGGTATTGAAGGCGCTTCGTTACCTGCTACACGAACATTTGGTATCAATTTTAACTTCAAATTTAAATAACAGATGAAAAACAACCTCATTTACATTGCACTGATGGTTTGTTTCATCATTTCGGGATGCTCCAAAGCACAGCTCGATGAAATTAACACCGATACCACCAAAATTCCGGAAAAAGATTACGATCCCAACGAACTGCTTTCTACAGCGCAATTAAAATATGGCAATATTGGTTATTATCAGCTGGTTTACCAAAGTACCATGATGCAGTTGCTGGCTTCAACCTATTATTACTATAACAACGGCGATAAATACATTAACGTAGCCAACTTTACCGATTACCAGGGGCGTATTTTTGAAGAAGGTTACCTGCAGCTCTCGGTAATCCGCGAAATGCAGCGTTTGGCCAACCTTAAAAACCAGGAAACCAACAGCAACCTAATCAACATTGGCGATATTATGGCTATCCTGATTTTGCAGCGCATAACCGATACTTATGGCGATGTACCTTACTTTGATGCTGCCAAAGCCATGCAGGGCATTAAATATCCGCGGTACGATAAGCAGGAAGATATTTATGATGCCATGCTCACCGATCTGGAGAAAGCCATTCAAAACCTCGATCCGCAAAAACCCAAACCCACCGCCGATCTGTTTTACCAGGGCGATATCCAGAAGTGGAAAAAACTGGGCTATTCTATTTTGCTGCGCATGGCCATGCGCCTAACAAAAGTTAATCCCGAAAAGGCCAAAATATGGGCCGAAAAATGCGCTGGCAATACTTTTACCAGTATTAATGATAATGCCATCATCGTTACCGATGCCTCATCTTTTAACAGCCAGAACGGAACTTCGCTGGCCTTAAGAACCTTTTCTGATTACCGCGAAGTACGCTGGAGCAAAACATTGATTGATCAGCTCCGTAAAACCAACGACCCACGTTTAGGGGTGATTGGCGAAGTGCCACAACCCGGACTGGCCAATAACGCCGATCAAAAATTATCGGGCAATAGTGATCCGGCGGTACAATTAGGCCTTCCCAATGGTCTCGATTTGCAGGAAGGACCAACAGATGTGCGCAACTCCATTGGCTACCCCGGCGGTACAGGAAACGGTGCCGATTTTGCCCCTCTCGGAAAATATTCGCGACCGAAAACAGCCATGTACCTTAAATTGGGTGGTCCGATTTTTATCATGACTTACGCCGAAACAGAACTTTTACTGGCCGAAGCTAAAGTAAGGGGCTGGAATATAACGGGTACAGCCGCAGCTCATTATGCCAACGGGCTTACTGCAGCGCTACAATCGCTGGCACAACTAGATCCGGTAGGAAGAATAGCACAGGGCACTATTGATAGTTATGTTTCGCTTAATCCTTTGGATGAAAGTAATGAACAAAACAGCCTGAATGCCATTAATACCCAATACTGGCTGGCCACCGGTACTAATTTTAACTTTATCGAATCGTGGTTAAACTGGAAACGCAGTGGTTATCCGCTACTTACACCTGTAAATTATCCCGGTAATACCACCAATGCAACCATTCCGCGGCGGATGATTTACCTGTCGACCGAGATTTTGAACAATACCAGTAATTATAAAGAAGCGGTTGGCCGTTTAAACGGCGGCGATATTTTAACAGCCAGAGTATGGTGGGATAAATAATTTAACATTTCGGATATTAAACCATAAGGTTAATCTGTAGTCAGACTTACTGTATTAAGAGATTACCTATGGACTACATGTTAAATTGGGAGAAGCAGAAACAGGAAAATATAGAGGATAGCGATAAAGACAAACAGGAAAGCAGTGAGTTTAAATCGATGATTATCTTTATTCTGGTAATTTCTGCTTTATTAATTGCAGTGCTTTTGTTGCGGTAAATAACGGTTGGTTTTATAGTATGACTAACAATATCTGGGGACTACCAGTGTCCGGCACCCAATTCAGTCCGTCACCCTGAA
Source organism: Pedobacter sp. HDW13 (assembly GCF_011303555.1). Lineage (NCBI taxonomy): Bacteria > Pseudomonadati > Bacteroidota > Sphingobacteriia > Sphingobacteriales > Sphingobacteriaceae > Pedobacter > Pedobacter sp. HDW13. The sequence continues at coordinate 6,064,904 of NZ_CP049868.1, forward strand.
CTTGTTTCAGGGTCTCTTTGTAACAAGCACAAACAAAAAGAGATGCCTTGCTGCAGATGACAGCGCTGCCTTAAGTATTACGCATCCAAACTTCGGACCTCCGACTTCGGACTCCAGACTAAAGACTTTTTCCGTAACTTTCGCCCATGCCCGCTGCACCGCACTTTCCAATCCTCGATATCAACGAATTTTCTCCTGATCAGCAGCCGGGTAGTGATTTATTGTATCATTATATTGAAGGCGAAAGGCATATTGAAAAGCCCCATAAACACGATTTTTTTCTGTTTATGCTTTTTGAGCAAGGCAGCGGGAGCCACAGTATCGATTTTGTGGATTACCCCGTTGAAGAGTACCAACTGCACCTGCTTTTTCCGGAGCAGATACACCAATGGAAACTGGGTATCAATACTGTTGCACACCAGATTATGATTAACCGGCAAACTTTTGAAACGCTGGCCAATTCATTGCGGTTTTCATTAATGCTGTACCAAAACTACCCGGTTATTAAGCTCAGTAAGGCAACATTTGAGCAGATTTTATACGAGATTAAACAGGTAAAAACCGAACTGGAAGCTGCAAATAGTTTAGCCGAGATGATTACGACCAGGCTCCGGCTCATTGCTTTAATGATTAGTCGCGAGGCAGAAACCATTTTCAACAAGCAAACCGTTTACCAGAGCAAGCCGGTTTTATTTAAATACCTGGCACTCATAGATAAACATTATAAAAGCGAAAAGCTGGTTTCGTATTATGCCAGTCAGCTGAATATTTCTGCCAATTACCTCAATATCCTTTGCCAAAAGCATTTCCATGTTTCGGCTACTGCACTGATTCACGAAAGGTTAATTCTCGAAATCAAACGGATATTACTCACCACCGAAAACCCCATTAAAGCCATTGCTTTCGATCTTGGCTTTTATGATATGGCCTATTTCTCTAAATTCTTTAAAAAGCACACGCACATTAGTCCGAGACAGTTTAGGAATCATTTAAACAATTAAGCAGTTTTCAGTTACCACTACCTCGGCTGCAATACCAGGGACACCCCCAATAGAAGAATCGTCATTGCGAGGAGGAACGACGAAGCAATCTTACAACGATTGCTATTTGAAATTGAAGAGTAATGCTTTTAACCAACCCGTAGTAGTAAGATTACCTGCCTGCAGCAGACAGGCTTCGTACCTCGCAATGAGCGGAAGCAGTGTACAAAGTTTTCCCGCAGATTACACAGAAAAGAAACGCAGATTTTTATTAACAAATAATTAAAACAGATCGATATTAAGCGCTTACGGTTTGGCCTGAAGCAATCTGTCCGGTACAGTTAACCGATTTCAACAATTAACCAGTTAACCTCCAAAGTAATAAATGATACAATTTTTAAGATAAATATTACGCTTAAAAAAATCAGCGGTGTGCTATGTTTGTAGTTCAGATTTTAACCGTATATGACACCACAATCCATCACGCGAAAAAACTTTATTAAAAGCTCTTCTATTTTATTGGCAAGTAGCTGTTTGCTTTCTGCCGGAGAGGCCGATGCTGCAGAAAATACACTCAGCAAACCTTTGGGCAAAAGCTACACCCTAAAAAATGTAAGGCTCGAAACTGGTTTCGACTACGATGGTGAAGATGTGATACATACCAAAACAGAATTGTTTATGGTTGAGATTGAGGATGGCAAAATTAAAAACATTGCGCCCAACCAAGCCAATGCAAAAGCTATCGATGCCAAAGGCTGGCTAATGCTGCCTGCTTTTAAGGATATGCACATCCACCTCGATAAAACTTATTATGGTTTACCATGGCAGGCACACCTGAAGAAAAACAGGAGCGTAAAAGATATGATTGCCTTTGAGCAACAGATTATACCTGAACTGCTAAAAACCTCTGTTACGCGCACCGAAAAACTAATCGAACTGCTGCAATCGTACGGAACAGGTTATGCCCGTTCGCATGTTAACATTGAGCCCACATCTAAACTCGATTCCTTAAAACACCTGCAAACGGCTTTAGCAAATAAAAAAGATTCGTTTCAGGCCGAACTGGTAGCTTTTCCGCAGCATGGGCTTTATTATACCCAATCAACCGAGTTGATGAAAGAAGCAGCTAAAATGGATATCGATTTTATTGGTGGTCTCGATCCAACCAGCATTGATGGCGGCATAGAAAAACACATGGATTTTGTCATCCAACTCGCACTCGATCATGGTAAAGGAATCGATATCCACCTGCACGAATCGGGCGAACCGGGCATTAAGACCATCGAATACCTGATTGCCAAAGTAATGGAAAACCCGGTATTGAAAGGCAAAACCTTTGTAAGCCATGCTTTTGCTTTACGTTATTTAGATAAAGTCAAAACCGAAGAAATTGCCGAAAAACTAGGTGCAGCTAAAATGGGAATTGCCTCTACCATCCCAATGTCGGGCACGCCTATGCCAATACCCACTTTATATAAATACGGTGTAGATGTTGTGGCCGGTAACGATTGTATTGTAGATCATTGGAGCACTTTTGGCACCGGTAGTATTTTACAAAAAGCAAACCTTGCAGCGCAGATTTATGGTTACCGTACCGAATTCGATCTTTCGCGTATTTTAAAACTGGCTACAGGAAACATTGTGTCGCTAAGTGATAAAGGAGACAGACAATGGCCGAAAGCAGGCGATAAAGCTAACGTAGTATTGGTAGATGCCAGTTGCTCAGCCGAAGCCGTATCAAGGGTTTCGCCGGTTAAATCGCTTATTCAGGGCGGGAAAGTGGTGTTTTAAAAGTTGGCGGTTATCAGTTAACAGTTGGCAATTTATAGTTGGCAGTTAACAGTTATTAGTAAGCAATGAACAATTGACCAATGAACCAACAAGTTAAAGCAACAATTGCTCGCGTGAGATCTTAATCAGCTCGAGTGCGTTTTTTACGCCGAATTTCTGCATCAGGTTTCTGCGGTGGGTTTCGATGGTTAAGGGGCTAACAAAAAGCAGATCGGCCATGGCAACCGTGGTTTTACCTTCCTCAATTAGTTTTAAAACCTGTTTTTCGCGTTTTGTGATTTTTGGCCTTGCCCCCAGTTCGTTTACAGATGGCTTAAGCATAATGGCTTTTACTTCTTTGCTAAAAGCCATTTCGCCTTTTAAACAATCTTTTATACCATTAATAATCTCATCAATCGGTGCATTTTTAAGCAGGTAACCCGAAGCTCCATGCTGCAACATCTGCATCATTAGCGTTCTTTCGGCATGGTTGCTCAGGGCCAGCACATCACATTGTGGCAAAAGCGACTTTATTTTTAAACACAGGTCTACCCCATTCACATCTGGCAGCGAAATATCCAGAATAGCAATATCGGCTTCATTTTGAGTTAAAAAAGCCAATCCCGCAAGGCCCAAAGCAAAGGTGCCGATTACTTCAAAATCTTCTTCCCTTGCCAACAGGCTTTCCAATCCGGCCGAAACTAAAGGGTGGTCATCAATGATAATAATTTTGGTCTTTTTTGCGGTATCAAACATCAAGCTCTATATTAATGGTAGTGCCCTCGTTAATGGTCGATGCAATATCCAGGCGGCCATTAAAATACTCTACCCGCTTTCTGATATTGGCCAATCCGAGGCCATTTTTGAGATTACTCCTTTCCACATCAAAACCTTTGCCATTATCTTCAACGGTGATGTAAAAACGATGTTGGTTTTCGCTGCATTGCAATAAAATTTCGGTAGCACCAGCATGTTTCAAAATATTGGTCAGTATTTCCTGTACAATCCGGTAAATACTAATCTGTTGCGATAGGCCAATATCCTTACCGATATTAATCGGCTGAAAATCGACCTCCAGCTTGCGGTCTATAACACCCTCGCAAAGCTCTTTCAAAGCCGCTTCCAAACCATAATTTAACAAGGTTTGCGGCATCATGTTACGGGCAATATTCCTTAGCTCATTAACCGATCCATCTAACTGACCAATAATACGTTGTAGTTCAAAATCCTGTGTTTCCATATTTTTATTATACTTTGCCCAGCTTAATAAATTAATTTTTACTCCGGCCAGCATTCCGCCCAAGCCATCGTGCAGGTCTCTTGCCACCCGGTTTCGTTCATTCTCTTCAGCATCGAGCATCGCCCGGGTTACTTCTATCTCTTGTTTTTGCGCCTGCTCAGTAGCCTGTTGCCGCAGGTTTATTTCACGCTGTATAGCCAGTTTTTTATAGCTCCGGTAGTAAAAGAAAATAAATCCGGCCAGTACCAGCAGCAATATGATGGCTGCCATAAGCAACCAGTTGGTTAAGCGCTGATTTTTTAACGTTAACAGGTTCTGTTTCTTTTCGGCATTTAAACCGGCTATTTTTTTCTCGTTCTCGGCTGCATGGTATTTTATTTCGAGAGTATTGATATCCGTTTTAAGTTTACCTTCATTAATACTGTCGCTTAGTGCATTACTTTTTTTAAGCCAGTGGTAAGCCTCCTTCATATTACCTGTTGCCTGATAAAAATCGGCCAGCTTATTGGCAGTTTTCAGGCGGTTATCGGCCAGTGCATGGATTTCCTTTTGGCTGGCTAAATGCAGCAACAAGCGCTCAGCCTCCGCATATTTATGCCGGGCAAATAAAATATCGTAACGATTAAAGGCCAATGCCTGCAACGAATAATTATTTTCTGTTTTTTTAGCCAGTTCAGTTCCTTTTGCAATACTTTCCAGCGCAGCATCATATTGTTTAACTTCGATTAAATGCCAGCACAAAACCTCGTAATATTTGAGCCAGAATATTTCCATATTCGAATGCGAAACCACTTTTTCTGATTTAGTGAGCACACCTTTGGCCAGATCGAGGTATTTTTTGGTTTGCCTGATATTATCAAGATGGTAATAACTTTCGGCAGTGGTGAGGTAAGCATTTACCAATAGATAAAACTGCCCAGGTGGCGTATGCTGAAAGTACTTAATTCCGTTTTCCGCATATATTACCGCCTTATCGTATTGCTCCAGATTCATAAAAATGGTCGAAATAGAAATGTATTCCGTACCCAACATCACTTCGTCGCCTCCCTTTTGAGCCAGGGGCAGCACCCGTTTAATTAATATTTCGAGTGTTGCTTTCAAATCATCCTCGTGCTGGTGCAACAAGGCATAATTATGCCAAAGCATGGCGCGTTGTTTGTAAGCACGTTTGGTAGTGAAACCTGCCAGTTCCTTTTCGGCTTTTAAATAGTTGACTTCGCTTTTTGCAGGATCCTTTGCAGCATAATAATCGGCCAGCAAGTAGTAATAGCGCCCCCTCAGGTAAGCATAAGGCTGTCCATATTTAATCCCTTTATTTAAATAGCCGATCGTTTTAACCGAATCGCGATCTACCCAGTAATCAGAAAGCGTAAAATAAAGTTCGGCCCGCACACTATCCGATTTGGTTTTAACAGCCAGCTGGTTCAAACTATCCAGGTATTTTTTATCCTGTGCCGATAATTGAGCAGATAGATGGAGGCTGGAAAGCAGAAACACGATCAGCCAGCTTATTTTTCTCATACGCATAAAAGTGCGGCCTTTAAACCGCAAACTAAAATTTCGTTAAAAAATACAGGAATACCAGTAGAAAAAAATACTGTTTTATACCGATTGATGCATCTTTAGCTATTCTCTTACTTTGTATCGATAAGTGTGAACACTACCATTTGATTAATAATTAAAAACAAAAACCATGAAAATTCAGAGAAAAATAACACAGTTTGCTTTGGCCATGATTGCCGTAACCGTGCTGTTTTCGTGTAAAAAGAAAAGCGACGATCCGGCTGCGAATGGCGGGAAAAAAGCAAAAATCACCATTACCCTATCCGGCGATTTTAAAAAGGCCGAAGGCGATTATTTTGATGTAGACGTTGCAGGTGGCCGTACCGATGCTTCATCAATTGATTGGCTGGTAAATGGTGTAACCAAAAAAGGTACCGTAATTACAGTAGGTACTGACGATTTTAATGGCGGAAAAACCATTGTACTGGAATCGGCAAGCAACTTTTTTGCAGGCAGCGTTCAGTTTGGCGGTTTCGAATTTGGTGCCACACCTTTTACTGTTGATTATAAAATTGAAGTAGATGGCAAAGTGATAGACCAGGGTACAGAAAGGATTGTAAAAGATAGAAGTCCTATATATACCAAGTCTTACCAGCTTTAATATTTAGCGCTTTCATAAAACCGGTTCATCAAAATGGACCGTTTTTTTTATGTCCCATTAAGCTGCTTTGTCATTCAAAATCCAAACTTTTAGGGGCTGTAAACAAAATCGAATGGCAATTGCTCCGCAAGCCGCCTGTTCCCCATATCGCCACTTGCCTGCAATATATTCGGAATGCCATAGCCTGCTGAATCTATAATAATATCTTCTTTACTGTTTAAACAGATCAATGTTTTTAAGAATGCAACCGAGTGACCATGACCATGCCCATTAGCCACATGTGACCTGGTAAGGTTGGCAATCTGATCATAATCGCGCTTATACACAACCATCAGTGTATCGCTTAACTTAAAGATCATTTTGTTTTTTACGCTATCAAAAGACAAGTACTGCTTGTAATCTACTTTGGTAGTATCCCATTTTAAAACATCATTTTGCAACAGTACTTTTCTATAATATTCAGCTGTATCCCGATTATCCGATAACTTTATATCCTCCTCTTTTACACCTTTTGCTATTTCATCAGCCTTATACCGCTGTACCCTTATAAAAACATTTTCTTTCACTGTATTCTTAATCGAAGTATAACGGTAAACTTCAAAATTTTCCTCATTTAACGTCTGCGAATATAAGCTCCTGTAGAAATGCATCTTCGAGCCTAAATATGCCATTTTTATAATTATCGGTTTGTATTTATTAAAACCGGTGTTTAAGTTTTCGTAATAAGTACCAACACTGTAACTAAGCGCATCATTAAGAAAGTCGTACTTAAACTCATTCATATCCAAATGTAAGGTATAACCAAGCGCCTTATTTTCTATCAAAATTGGCTTATCCGAGCTTGCTTCCAGGTAATGTTCCTCTTCGTTGTAATAGAATTTAATATCCTGTGGATTTAATATTTTACAAGCGTTAAAATTATGCGAATATTTTCCCAGTAAAATACGCGAAAACAAGGTTCCCCATTTCTTCCAGTCTTTTTTACCCGCCCGTACCGTAACATCCATTAAAGTACTGGTTTTCGCTTTTAAATAAATTGTATAGTTGGTATGATTAACCGAAGTGTTAACCATTGTACTTTCGTAACCTACCGCCGAAATTACCAACTCGTTATAGAGCCTTTTAGCTTGTATTTCAAATTGCCCCTTATCATTGGTAGCAGTACCAATCTGGGTGTTGCCAAAGTACACGCTGGCGTGAGATATAGGCTGTTTAGTTGCTGCATCTAAAACCCAGCCCTGTACAATACTCTGGGCATAGGCTCCCCCTGCTATACAGGTAAAGCATAAAAATAAGATCGTTTGTTTAAGAAGCGTTTTATACATGATTGCCGAATCTCTGATGATTTTCGCCAATGCAGCATTGAGGCCGCTACCTTTTAAAAATTTGGTCATGAGAGCTAGTTTAAATGAGCATAATTTAATTTACTACAACAATAACATTTTTATGCTAAATAATAAGAAACTGTTTAAATTTCTGCGAAATATCAAACGGGCGGTGGAGACACCGCCCAAAGCACTCGCTGGTTGTCCCTATCCACCTGACAGACCTATGAGTTTTTCATTCTTTTTTAAACAGCTTCTAATTAGACATTTTTTTCTCTTCGCTAGAGGTGGGTGTCCCCACCCACCTCATAGACCAGTGAATTTTTTATTCTTTTTTGAACAGCTTCCTAATAGCCATTTTTATTGTATCTGTTAGCCTACCATACTTTCCCTGCATAGAAACTCAAGTTCACTCCCCATGCGAATAAACGTTGCAAAAAAACAAATTCACTTAAACAACTAAGTTAATAGTAATAAGTATAAAATCTTTGCGTTACAGCATTAATTAACCAATTATAAATCTTTTAAAAATTTAAAAAAATGAAAACACCAGACAGTGGGTTTGCCAAAAATGTTGCAAACTTCGAAAACATCATTTCGCGCGTTCAGGCCTTGGGCGCCAGTTACAACCCCTCGCGCGAGGCCATACAGCTGGCCAACCTAACCGACAAGTTAAACCTTGCGCGATTGGCATTAAGCAATCTGCACGAACAAATGGCCCAGCAAAAAAATGCCATTCATGCCCGCAGTGCAGCTTTTGAGCCTTTAAAAAAACTGAACACCAGGTTATTAAGCGCAGCCAAAGCCATTAATATTATGCCACAGCAAATTGAAAACCTGAGTAGTTTAAACCGAAAAGTGCAAGGTGTAAAACTAAGCAAACCAAAAACTGTTGTAGAGACCGAAAAGCCTGCCACCGATGAAGAAAAAAAGGTAGCCGACGAAAAAACGCCTGTTACTGTTTCAAGTGCCCAGCTCGGTTACGACAGTCAGCTTAGTAATTTCGATAAAGTAATTAAGCAGCTTGCCGTTATACCAGATTACAAGCCCAATGAAGATGAATTAAAGACAGAACAATTACAAGCCTCCTACACCGATATCTTAACCAAAAACCATCTGGTAATAGAAGCCAATACTGCCATAAGCAATAGCCGTCTGGCAGCAGGGGTTAAAAACTATGTAAAATCGCTTTTGGGTACAACGCACCCGCAATATAAAGCGATTAATAAAATCCCAATCAGAACCAATATGGATTAAAATCATGAAAAAAATCATCCCATTTTCCCTAAATTACTAACAGCTGCCGTAAGCCAAAACAAGCAGCTGTTTTTTTTATCCCGATCAATCCTTACACCACCTAATCAGCCTCGTGTTCCGCGCCGTGCCCTTAGCGCAATCTTTACCGGTATTTGCCCTGCCTAACCAATGCTTACTTACCTAAAGTTGTAAAACAAACCAATTACTGCGGCTAATCATATTACTCCCGTTACCCTACAATATACTTCCGTTACCAATCAAATTCCCTCCGTTATTGTCCAATTCAGCTCCGTTGCCGATCAAATTGCTTCCGTTATTATTCAATCTAACTCCGTTATCAATCAAAATGCTTCCGTTACGCATCAAATAGCTACCGTTACTGATTATTATTCACCAGCACTAACTCAATTTCGATCATCTTTTAATTTTAGTCATTAAGCTTTCCAAAACTTAATCCCCTGTTAACACTAGTAGCTTTAAGTTTGCATATCAATCTGGAAAAACAATGGCTCAGTCTCTCTACGCTTCCTGCATTAAAAAGCTATTTTTCATACTGTTATGCAGCAGTTTATTGTTATCGTGCAAAAAAGGCAGCTCAAAAGCCGATTACCCGGCAGGCAGTAACGAAAATATCAACACCTGGATACTCGATAGCCTGAAAAGGTATTACTATTGGAATGATCAATTACCAGGCAATCCATCAATAGATCAATCGCCGCTTAATTTTTTCAGTTCAGTGCGCAATGCTGCCGATCGTTTCTCTTACATTACCTTACCCAATGATGCCGCAACAGCGCCTGCAAGCAACAGGAATTTTGGTTTCGACTACACCATCATCAGTGACCAGAACAGTGATAAAGTTGTTGGCTTAATTAAAGTAGTACTAAAAGATTCACCCGCTTCACGGGCCGGTTTAAAACGTGGCGATTATATCAGTAAAATCAATGCAAAAACCATAACGGCAGCTAATGCCCAGGCTTTGCAGCAGGAAATTTTAAGCAACGACCGCTTTACACTTACGCTTGCCGAACAAAGCAATGGTAACTGGGCAGATACCCGCTCACTGGAACTGGCCAAAGGTATAATACTCGATCAACGCGAAATAAGTAAAGTAATAGAAAGCGATGGAAAAAAAATTGGTTACCTGTATTTTATCGATTTCACGCCAGGTTTGGCCAGTTCGCTCAGTACTGTGTTCAGCAATTTCAAGAGTCAGGGAGTATCCGATCTTATTTTAGACCTGCGCTACAACTCCGGCGGACAGGTTGCCGAAGCAGCTGCCATATGTGCTATGATTGCACAAAATGTTTCCTTCGACAAGCCTTTTATCATTTACAAAGGCAATAAAAATGGGGGCACAAAAACCGAATCGATTGGCAGTGCCGCCACTTTCGACCGCACCGCAAACTTTAATACCCTTTTGCAATACAACCTGGGGCTAAGCAGGGTTTATATCCTTACCACTGCTGCTACCGCTTCAGCGTCAGAGGTGATGATTAACAACCTGAAGCCTTTTATACAGGTGCTACAAATCGGCGAAAAAACAAGGGGAAAAGATGAAGCCTCGTTTAAAATTTTCGATTCCCGCACACCTAAACAGGTTAACTGGGAAATGCACCCCATTGTTTACAAACTCTTTAATGCCAGTGGTAATGGTGGCTATAGCGCTGGCATCAATCCTGATATAAGCATTAACGAACTCGCTGTGCTGCCGCTCCTTCCCTTTGGAGATACAGCCGACCCGATGGTTAAGGCTGCCGTTGCGCGTGCCACCGGTAAAAGCCTAACCGCTGTAGTTTCGCCCAAAATTAGCTTAAACAAGAGCTTTGAGGCAGGTGTGGTACTAATGGATTCGAGGGCAAATGCTGCCCACAATAGTATGGTAATCACCCACCGTCAGCTTCGATAAGAAAGGTGTTATTCGCTTAACATTAACTTCAAACACGAGGCCTAAATTGCCCTTTATAACCGCTACTCATGGAAAAGTTAGATGATTTTAAGAAAAAAAAGCTTCTAAATGCAGTAAGGACCGGAGATTCGGCTGCCTTTAACGAAATATATCACCAATACCGTCAAAAAATACATGGTTATGCCTATCATTTTACCCGTAACCGCGAAGAAGCTGAAGAACTAACACAGGATACTTTTGTGAGGCTATGGGAGAACAGAGATAAAATAGATGCCGAAAGAAATTTTGAAGCCTTTTTATTTACCCTGATCAAAAATAATTTCCTGGGTGCATTGCGGAAAAAGGCGCGCGAAAAAAGTTACCAGAACGAAAGCATCAAACAAGAACAATCGTTTAATGCCATAGAAGAACAGCTCGATGTTAAAGAATCGAAGCGTATTGCACAAGAAGCCATAGAGCACCTTTCACCTCAGGTAAAAAAAATCTACCTCCTGAGCCGGAACGACCACCATACACACGAAGAAATTTCGCAATTAATGGGTATCTCTAAAAATACCGTTAGCAACCACCTCAAAAAATCGCTGGGCATTATGCGCAGGTATTTTAAAACCTATTCTCCCGAAACGATATTATTACTTGCGCTGATTGTGTTTTGTTAATTGGTTCATTAGTTCATTTGCCATTGGTTCATTAGGCTAACCCATAGTTTAACCCGGTCCAAACTCATTACACACAACTTAAACACGATTGTCACCCTGAACATAGTCGAAGGCCCGTTTGATAATTGTTTATTGCATATTGGTTATTATTTAAGTCCTCTTTCGAAAAAAATAAAAAAAAATCTTCTCCCCCTATAGCCGTATCACTCCGCTCAAACATATATACTATAGCTCAGCACATTGGGCATTTAGTATACAGCATAAAAAGTGGAACAGAACGACAACATAAAGCTTTTATTTAAACGCTACCTCGAAGGAAAAACCGATCAGCAGCAGGAAGACATCCTTATGCGCTATCTGGCCGATCCGGCAAACCAGGACAGTGAATTTCATGCCCAAATGGAAACAGCATGGAACCAGCAAAAAAGCAGCACAGATTATTCGCCAGAAGCCACACACGGACTAAGTCAAATCTGGAATAAAATAGAAAAACCAGTTGCCAAAACCCGAAAATTATACCCGGGCTTAAAATATGCCGCTGCCATCCTGATTATCGTATCGGCAGCCTTTGGTTGGTACAGATACAAACAACTGCAAAGCCCGGCCGCCCAAACCATCGCCTTATTAAGTAAAACCACACAAAAAGGTGAAAAAGTAAAACTTGTTCTTCCTGATAGTTCCGTTGTTTACCTGGGTGCAGGCAGTAAGCTTACCTGGCCTGCACACTTTGTAAAAGGTACGTTGCGCAATATCAAACTGGAAGGAGAAGCATTTTTTGAAGTAAAGCGCGATACCACCAGCCCCTTTATTGTACATAGCGGGCAAATGCAAACCCAGGTGCTCGGCACATCGTTTAACATTTATGCCTACCCTAAAGATGGCACGTTTAGCGTAGCGGTGCGTACCGGAAAAGTTAAGGTTTCGGCGCTAAACCAGGGGAAATTAAAAGAACTCTCGCGTCTTACCCCTGGCATGATAATCAGTTATAACCTGAAAGAGCAGCACCATACCATTAGTACAGCACCAGTTGAAACGGTAAATGCATGGATTAAAAACACATTTGCCTACAAAAATGTAACACTGGCCACAATGCTTAAAAGTTTAGAAAGATATTACAATGTGCACTTCGACTTAAAAGACTCCAAACTGGCTTTTTGCACTTTTAACGCTACTTTTTCGAACAAAAGCATTAACGACATTATGCAGCAGATCAGCATCATGAGCGGCAAACATTTACACTATAAAATAAACACCAATAACAAAACAATTACCGTATGGGGGGAGGGCTGCCAATGATAGGTTAGCTACAATTATAGCGCAATAAGAAGCGCAACACTACCAGAAATACCTATGAAAAACAATTACTGCTAAACATGAACAAGAGCCAGACTGCGCTAACAGTCCGGCCCTTAAAACAAAAGTTTTTAACACGTGAACATTAAAAAATCTCTTGAACCCATGAAATTAGGGTTTTATGCCTACATAAAAGAATATATTCTCAATTTTGATTGCAGATTTGCAGCCACTACCCTGTTAATGTGCCTGTTGCTGTTTAAACAAGGAACAACCTATGGCTCAATACAAACACCTGCCAAACCAGGTTTAAACCTGAGCATTAGTAACCTGAATATTCCTGCAGCACTGGCCCTATTAGAAAAAAAAGCAGGCTGTTCTATCAATTACAACCGATCGATTTTTACCGAAAAGGAAAAGATTAACCTCGAGGTAAAAAACATGCAGGTAAATGAAGTATTGAAAAAAATACTTGCGGGTACCCGGGTAACTTTCAAATTTGCCGATGCCAACACCATTTTGCTTTATAAAATGGCCGATCCGGTAAAACCCGGAAGGATATCGGGAAAAGTTTTTGATGAAAAAGGCGAAACACTGCCAGGTGCATCGATTAAAATTATCGAAACAGGAAAAGCTACACAAACCGCCAGCGATGGCAGCTTTACCCTGATTACCGAACCAGGAAAGTATACGGTCGAAATCAGTTACATTTCTTATGCTACACAGCGCGTTAGCGAGGTAGAAGTAAAAGCTGATAAAAGTACACCGCTAAACATTGCCCTGAAACCCGATGCCAAAGGCTTGCAGGATGTGATTGTAACCGCCAGCTACAAAAAAGCTTCAGTTGAAGGTTTGCTGACCCGGCAAAAAAATGCATCAGAGATTAGCAACGGGATCAGCGCCGAGCAGATTGCCCGAACGCCTGATAAAAACATTGGCGAAAGTTTAAAACGAATTAGCGGGGTTAGTACGGTCGACAATAAATTTGTCATTGTTAGGGGAATTGGCGAGCGCTATAACGCCGCACAGCTTGATGGGGTATTGCTACCCAGTACAGAAGCACAAACACGTAATTTTTCTTTCGATCTGATTCCTTCAAATCTGGTTGATAACGTAGTGGTAAGCAAAACCATTACTGCAGACATGAATACCAGTTTTGGAGGGGGTTTGGTGCAAATTAATACAAAAGATATACCTACCGAGAATTTTATGAGTTTTACCGCTGGCACTTCTTATAACGACCAGAGTACCGGAAAAGATTTTTTAAGCCATAAACGAGGTAAATATGACTACTTCGGTTTCGACGACGGCAGAAGAAACTTTCCTGAAGATTTAGTACACACTGATAGAGGAACAGTTCCAAATATTGGATTATCGACTGCAGAATACCAGAAAAAACTCGACGATCAGAGCAAGAAATTCACTAACGACAATTTTAGCATCTATAAATACAAAACGGCCCCATCACAAAACTACCAATTTACCATTGGTCGCTTAATTAGTCTTGATACCGTCAGGAAAAACAGACTTGGTTTTACCGGCTCGTTAACCTATAGAAATACCCAGAATATTAATCAGTTTGATAATGTACGCAGGAGTGATTGGTACTACGACTACAACAATTATGGCAGTAAATATAGTTTTAACACTACAATTGGTGCCTTATTTAACATTGGCTTACAATTGGGGCAAAACCGCTTTAGCTTACGCAACACCTTTACCCACCTGTATAACAACGAGTTGGTAAGAATAACTGGATATGATGATGCAAACGGCACTTCAGACATCACAGCAGGCATGCCACCAAACCGTATACAGGAAGTAGACGATCCTACCTTTACAGGTCTTCTACAAAATAAATTAAGCGGGCAACACCAGTTAAACAAAATAAAGCTAGAGTGGAACGCAGCCCGCACCACTATAGACAGGAAAGAAAAAGATATCGGTATTGCCACCAGCACACCACATAAAATAGGTAATGAATATCTGTATTTTTACTATACTTCTCCCTTAATTCAAGGCAATATCCTACCCACTTCGCGTCATTTTTACAGCAACAGCGAACACCATTACTCCTGGAGTGTAGATGCCAGTGCACCATTTACTGTTGCAGGTATAAGGAATACAGTAAAAACCGGCTATTTTGGCGTTAACAAAAAAGGTAAGTTCGATTGGCAGATTGCCGCCCTGGTAAACAGCCCGGCATTGGCCGATAGCTTAAGGTATATCCCGATAAGCGAAATGGCTAATCCTGCAAACTTTGGCATAAACGGGTACAATTACGCCATCAACGCTTATTACCTCAATGGTTATGAAGGAACCAGCAATACCCATGCAGCCTATATCCTGTTCGACAATCGCTTTACCGAAAAAATCCGTTTGGTTTGGGGCCTCAGAACAGAGTATTATAAATATACCGAAATACGCAATGATATCAATATCAATGGTAAAAGTGAATTTAAGCTTCCGATCGAAAAAACCTGGCAATGGTTACCATCTGCTAACCTAACTTACAGTCCCACAGAAGACATTAATCTAAGGGCTGCTGCCTCAAGTACCGTTATCCGCCCCGAACTAATGGATAATAGTCAGTTTTTTAGATTCGACCCTAATCTTGGTGCCTTGTTTGGTAACCAGGGTTTAAGTAGTACCCGTATCAACAATTATGATATTAAAGCAGAATGGTTCCCAGGCCTGGGCGAGATCATTTCGGCAGGTGCATACTACAAACGTTTCGATAAACCAACCGAACTTACTTTTATACTGGTTAACGGCAATATCAATTACTACATCAAAAATGCCGATGAAGCCAGCGTATACGGCGTAGAATTCGAATTAAGAAAAAGTCTCGCTTTTGTAGCTGAAAACCAACTGTTAAAAAACATTACGGTATATGGTAACCTTACCTTGCAAAAATCGAGCGTAGTGGGCACATACAATCTTCGTAACCCGGATCCGAAACTTCCTGATATTTTAGCCCCAATAAAACAAAAAAGACCCATGTACGGCCAGTCGCCCTATTTGATCAACCTTGGCTTGCAGTACACAGGAGAAGATTTCGGGTTCAACATTGTGTATAATAAATCCGGTTACAAAACCTATATCGTGAGTTCGCTTTTTAATCAGATAGAATATGAACAACCACGTGCACAGATCGATTTACAACTTAGTTATAAATTTCTAAAGAAAAAATTTGAGGTCAAGGTAAATGTAGGAAATCTGCTAAACAAAGCATCAACATTTTATGTAAACACGGCAAGCTACGAAGTGAATCCGGATCGTAATGTGGCCGATTTAAGTGATACAGGTTTACGCTTGAAACCAGGTTTTAGCGACAAATACGACGAAGGTGATCAACTCAGACTCAGACAAAAATTCGGTCGTACTTATAGCTCTTCTATTACATATAATTTTTAAAGCAACATCATAAAAAAAATGATAAGTATCGTTACACCATTTAGCAAGAAAGGAGGAATATCGTTTCCTGTCTAGCCATAAAAAAACGAAAGGTTGTATCAGAACCCTTCGTTTAAACCGATCATTTCTCTTAGAACGGCAGATCAGGACAAAGCCCAAATATTTTAAAAACCTAAGTTAAAAACCAAGGGATTTTAACGGCAATGCTTAGTTAAATCGATAAGAAACACTAAGATAAAAAAAATCACCCCATTTAGGCATAAAATGTATTTTATTTCAAAAAAACATAAAAATTAAAATAGAACTGCCTTAATGATTTAAAAAAATCAACCTAGAAAACATGGATATGAAATAATATCCTATGAAAAACAAAAAACGAAAATGAAAAATTTCAAAAGTTTAATCGGTCTTTTATCAATTGTTGCTGTTTCATTTACAGCTTGTAAAAAAAACGAAGGTGGTAATGATTCATTTGCTAACCGCAGCACTTCGGCAGCAGATTATTCACAATCATCGTTGCCAGTAGTGGCTGTTAGCGGAGACATTACCAGCTCTGTTACCTGGACAGCAGGAAACGTTTACGAATTAAGCGGTGTAGTAACGGTTAGAAACGGTGCAACCTTAACTATCCAGGCAGGTACTTACATCAAAGCATCTGTTAATACTGCTGGTGTACAAAACGGTGTTTTGGTTATCGCAAAAGATGGTACAATCAATGCTGTGGGTACAGCTGAAAATCCGATTGTATTTACAAGCCGTCGTTTATTAGATGGTGATGCAAGCACATTAGGCATCCCTGGCGATTTTGGTGGTGTAATTATTTTAGGTAATGCAAAAATCAATGTTGGCGATAAGCTGATTGAAGGTTTAGCTAACGAAGATAAATACCATTACGGTGGTAACAATGACGAAGATAGCCGCGGTACTTTCCAATATGTTCGTATTGAATACGCTGGTTTCCAATTGGCACCAAACGTAGAAGTTAACGGTTTAACTTTAGGTGGTGTAGGTCGCGGTACTACTATCGATCACGTACAGGTTTCTTACGGTTTAGATGATGGATTCGAATTTTTTGGTGGTACAGTTAGCCCAAATAACCTAATTGCTTTAGCTTCTGATGATGATCAGTTTGATTTTGACAACGGTTTTACCGGATCATTAACTGATGCAGTTGCCATTGCGGATAAAAATTCTACACACAGCACAAGCGGCGGTAGCAGCGATTCGAACGGTATCGAATCGGATAATAATGCACCTGCTGAAGACGGTACTTTTAGCTTATTACCTAAAACGCATCCAATTTTACAGAATGTAAGCGTTTTCGGAACCGAAAACACCAGCGGCATAGCAGGTTTAGGTTACCGCAATGGTATCCGTGAACGTAGAGGTTCGGAAATTTCTTTGATTGATGTAATTGTTTCTGGTTACCCAAGAGGTATCGTTTTCGATACTGATGCAAACGCAAGTCTTTCCGATATCACAAATACATCTGTTCACGGTTTCACCAGCTCAATTACAGCAGCAGTTGGTGCTTATGTTGATGGTGGTGGTAACACTTTGGTAGTTAACGGAACTAACGCAAGTTATTTTGGTGTAAGCCAGCCATGGTACAACACACCAGGTACTCCGGCCACAGTTACTTTACCAGGCTGGGCTGCCGGTTGGTCGAAACTTGTTTATTAATTTTCTCTCTTAATCAAAGAGGCTGTACCCGCAAGGGTATAGTCTCTTGATTATAAAAACAGGATAAACCTGTTTTTAAATGCTAATTACCCTCAACATGAAACTAAAAATTTTTACCCTTTTCTTTTTTTCTGCAGTTATTGCCTTAAGTTTTTCTTGCCGCAAAGCAGAACTTCTTCAGCCAGAACCACCAAAAATTATCCAGTTAAGCATTACCGGAAGCACTACTGTTGATCTGGAATACCTGTATAAAGACAGTGTTGTAGGCGATACAAAGGCAGGCACCGGTGGCATTAACCTTAAAACTTTACTTTCAGTAAAAGATCAAAATGCGGTCTTAATGGTTAGAAAAAAGGGCGCAACTGAAATATTACTCAGCAAAGCTATAACTGCAGTTCCGTTCGATCAGAACATTAGTATTTTTTACGATGGCACTAAAATATATAATAATTCCGTTACGTTAGAAATTAAAGGCTTCGCGCTATCTGGCGAGCTCGAATTTTTAGTGGATGGAAATGTGTTTGCTTCTGGTACCGGTAAGATAAACAACGTATCGCCTATCCTGATTGATAAAGGTACTACGCGCGAAATCACTGTACGCAAAAAGGGTGAAACAGCTGTTCTTTTGACCAAGACAATCGAATCGGCTATTCCACGCCAGAACATCAATTTCTTCTTTGATGGAATCAAAATAGCAGATAATGTAAAGCTCGATCCGCCAGTAAATACAGCCAATATGATGGTTAAGGCTAAATTTGAAACTACATTTCCTGTACAATTTAAAAATGTTGATGTAGATCTTGTTTTTTACACCAGACTTAAACCACTGTCAACTGCAGCATATGCTACTGCCGGGACAAAAGTAATGCCCGAACTTAGAGTTAGTTTGCTTAAAGATGGATCTTTTAGCCAGATAGAACTTCCACCACTACCCAATGCCGATTATATTTACAGTTTTGATATTGTTGAAAAAGGTACCAATACTGTCCCCTACACTACAACCAGTGCCCCTTTTGTATTGGCTACCTTCCCGTTTAAACCAAACGATGGCCGTTATGGTGAAATTATTTTTGATGCGGGTAAGTCGAAATTATTTGTGATAAATGATTCTAAAAATGTTTTGGCGAGTACAAGAAGCACTTATTTTTCAGGTAAAATAACCGACTTATCACAATATTTTCAATAAAGAAATCAAAGGTGTTATCACCATTTATTATATCAAAATCAAGCAAAAAGGCAGGAAATTCCTGCCTTTTTATTACCAAAAAGCCTGATTATGTTCTTTTATCTGCTATAGTATTCAAACACACCAGAGCTCCTCTCACTAGCAAAAAAATTTAAACCTATGAAAAACGTTAAAAATTTAATCAGTCTATTATCCATTGTAGCGGTTTCTTTTACTGCCTGCAAAAAAAATGAACCTAATTCTGCAGCATTTAATAAGCGTAGCACTTCGGCTGCTGATTATTTTCCGCAATCAACTTACCCTGTGGTAGCAATAAGTGGCGATATTATCAGTAATACGACCTGGACAGCAGGAAATGTTTACGAATTAAACGGCGTAGTAACCGTAAGAAACGGAGCCACCTTAACTATCGAGCCAGGTACTTATATTAAAGCATCGGTTAATACAATAGGCGTACAAAATGGGATATTGGTTATAGCAAAAGATGGTAAGATTAATGCTGTTGGTACCGCTACTGATCCTATTGTATTTACCAGCAGTTATTTGCTGGATACTAACCCCGCTACGGCAGGTACACCCGGCGATTTTGGTGGTGTTGCCATTTTAGGTAATGCACCGATAAACACTGGCACAAAAGCCCTTGATGGTTTGCCAAACCTACCCCAGTTTTATTATGGTGGTACGAATGCTACAGATAATAGTGGTACCTTCCAATACGTGCGTATTGAATATGCGGGTTTTACTTTAGCTCCAAATCAGGAAATTAACGGCTTAACCCTTGGGGCTGTTGGCAGTGGTACTACCATCGATCATGTACAGGTTTCTTATGGCTTTAACGATGCATTCGATTTTTTTGGTGGTACAGTTAATGCGAATAATTTAGTGGCTCTGGCTTCTTTTGATGATCAGTTCGATTTTAACAACGGTTATAATGGAACAATACAGTACGCCATTGCGGTTGCAGACAAAAATACACTGCACAGCATTAGTGGAGGCAACAGTGATTCGAATGGTATCGAATCGGATAACAATACACCTGCAGAGGATCCTACTTTTAGCCTATTACCTAAAACACATCCAACCTTAATTAACTTAAGCATTTTTGGAACAGAAAACACCAGCGCTATTCTGGGTTTAGGTTACCGTTTTGGTATACGTGAGCGTAGGGGCTCGGAAATAGATTTATACAATACAATAGTAAGCGGCTACCCCAGAGGCATTGTTTTTGATGCAGATGCTTCCGCAAGTCCTTCAACCATTACCAACACTGCTGTTCATGGTTTTGTTAGCTCAATAACGGTATCGGTGGGTGCTTATACCGGCGGGTTTAACACGCTGGTCGTTAATGCGAGCAACGCCAGTACATTTGGTGTTATCCAACCCTGGTATAATACACCTGGTTCTGCTTTAACACTTGATTTTACGGGAGGAAGTAATGGTGCAATTCCTACGGGTACCGCGAACTGGACAAGCGGCTGGACCAAATTTGTATTCTAATCTTTCAGCTTTCTTAATGATTACTTTCATATAGGTTTATTGTAAAAGCAGAAAGGCAGGAGGATTCCTGCCTTTTGCTTTATTTTCAGTTTCAAACCCCTGACTCGCGACTTCAGACGCTAATCAATAATTCACATAACTTTCTTCAAAACTGCCATCTGCAAAAAGATCAATTAGGCCATAACCCGGTGCCGTTTCCCTCCTGTTCCCATTCCACCAGGCGCCTGATACTGCACCATTACATAGATAAGTTACCTCATTATACACTACCTTATCGCGCATGTGCAGGTGACCACTCAAGCAAAGCTTTACATTGGGGTGCTGGTAAAACAGATTAATGATCTTAGCCGTATCGGTATGCATATCGCCGCCCAACATCGTCCACTTGTTTACAATATCATCTTCTATCATCAACAACGCTGTTAGTATAGGTATGTGCGACATAACAAGCACTGGTATTTCCTTAGGTGTAGCCTTTAGTTCATCGGCCAACCAGTTAAACTGCTCTTCGCCCAATTTGCCAATGTACCAGGTATTATCGATATCTAAATGCGTGCTGTCTAACACGATAAATTTCCAGCCTGCTTTTAAAAAACTATAATAAGGTTTAGCCAGATGTAGCTTATCCATCGAATACTTTTTGCCATAAAATGCATCCGCTTTGCTGGCTTCATTCCACCAGATGTCGTGATTGCCCAAACAGTATTGCGTTTGAATAGCCGATTCGTTTTTAACGGTATCCATAAACAATTTCCATTGATCGTTTATCGTATCGATACGTTCTTTGTTCATATCGAATACCATATCGCCACCGTTTAAAACCAGGTTTACCTTTGGTTCCTGTTGCTGCACATGGTGCAGGCATTTAGTAAACTTTTTAGGAGCCCCCAAATCGTTCTTTAAATGAATATCAGTAAGGTGCGCCACACGCAGTACGGGTGCTTTAGTTGCAGTGCCGGCAGCGATACTTATTGAAGGGAGTAAAAATAATCCGCCTATGTTTCTTAATGCTGTTCTTCTTTGCATGGTTCAAATTTAGTTTTTGAATGTGTATTGAATGTTAAATCAAGCCTATCGTCATTGCGAACTGATGCCAGGGATTGAGCGGAGGCGTGAAGCAATCTTTCAGGATAGAACAGAAAACAAAAAATAGCATGAAAGATTGCTTCGCCACTGAAAAAGTCGACTCGCAATGACGGCCAGAAATAAATTCAGGATAACGATTCTAAATGAGTTATTCATTCCGTGCGCTCCGTGATTCCGTGGCAAAACATAAATTATTATATTCTTACTTTACCAGCCACGGAAACACAGAAAACACGGAGAAAAATACAGTGTTAATCGTATGGTCTGGAAATGTTTTCCAGACCATACGAGCTGAGGATTTTCAATCCTCCAGGCCTACTTCAACTGATAAGCCTTTATAATTTTGTTAAAAATCGTATTGTTCGGATACACCCCCATAAAAGCGGTAGCACCAGGTCCGTAAGCAAATACAGGCACCATAATATTGGTATGGTCGTCGGTACTGAAATTGCCCCTTACCATTCCGTTTTTAAAAGAAGCATCTAAAAGCGATAAGCCACCAGTTTCGTGATCGGCAGTTACAATTACCAGCGTTTCCCCATCCCGATCAGCAAATTTGATGGCCTCTCCCACCAAACGGTCGAAATCCTGTTGTTCGGTTACCGCGAAAGGAAGATCGTTGGCATGGCCGCCATGATCTATCTGAGCACCCTCAGCCATGATAAAAAAACCTTTAGCATTAGCCGAAAGCAGCTGGATGGTTTTTAACAAAGATATTTTAAGCATTTCGCCTCTCCCATCCAACACCCTGCGTGTTACCGAATCAGCCAAAAGCACTACCTGCTTCCCCGCCTTGGCTGCTGCAAATTCATCCAATGTTTTACGGTAGGTATATCCCTTTTGAGCCAGTTTATCCATTAGTTTGGCATCACTGTTTTCGGTAAAGCTTTTGCGGTTCGAACCCACCAATATATCTACATGACTGTTTTCCAAATCCGCAGCAATCTCTTTACTCATCGTTCTTTCTATCTGGTGTGCATAAAAAGCCGCAGGTGTAGCATCGGTAATATCGCCGCTACTGATAATGCCACTTTTGATACCAAATTTGGCCAGCGTATCGGGTATTGAAGTTAGTTTATTACCTTGTACATCCACACTGATGTAACGGTTATTGGTTTTATAACCAGTAGCCATAGCAGTTGCACCAGCCGCCGAATCGGTAAAATCAGAATTGGAAGCCTCAGTACGTGAAAACCCGATATGCTTTAAATTAATCATATTCGATTGGCCGAAGTTGGCACTCAATCCGGCCTGTATCTGCGCTAATCCCATACCATCGCCAATTAAAAGGATTACATTCTTTACCTTCTTTTGTATGCCATCGCTTTTATAGGTAGGCAGATAAGGATTGTAAGCTGTAGGGCTGGTATATTCGAGCTTGCTTCTGTTCTGGTAAAAAGCTTTTAAAGCCTCGGGGTGGTCGGTACCTACCCAATCTACCCCCATTTTCTCTAGTTCTTTCCAACTGTTCGGACTGTCTTTGGTGTTCCAGAAACGAAATGGTTTACCCATTTGGTGCACTTTAGCCACTACATCAGTCAGTTTTTTCAAATCGGGTGGTGTAGGCGTGCCTTTTCCATTCCATACCGCATAATTTGCCAAATCATCACTAATCATGGCAATACGGGTTAACTGGCTTGTAGTATAACTTTTATACGGACGACCATCAAAAGAGATGATTTCAGCATAATCCTGAAACCGATCGGCAGCAGGCACATCGCCACTGATGACAACGTTTATGGCATCGGGGTTTTGTTTCCGGTCGAAGATAGGTCCATACGCCTTGAGCTCAGCAATCAGTTCAGGCAGGGCGTGTTCGTGATCCTCCTTAATATCAATTACCAGTTGCAGTTTCTTTTTAGCATCGGGATAAGCATGATTACCGTTTTCTTTAAACAATGCCACCAGCGGATCGATGTAAAGTTTCTTCAAGGTACGACCGGGCTTAATCTCCGAATGTTCGTGCGCCACAAACAGTTCGCCATTTTGATAAAATATATCGGCTTCAATTGAGCCCATACCTGCATAATAAGCAGATAATAACGGTATTTGCTGTTTGTAATCGTTGTGGCTATGCGCCTGATTGGCGGTTAGTTTCTGTTGGGCAAACAGGGGCTGAAAACCCAACCCTGTAAGCCACAATAACCAAATTAATTTACTTCTTTTTACCATCCTGCATTTTGTTTGATCGTTCCGGCGCTGTTATCGATCTCTCTCTGTGGAACCGCCCAAACATCATGTACCTGTGGGTTGAAATTTCTGGCTGGCCAGATAACGCTGCCATCCAAATTGTGCAAAGGTTTGGCATAAGCCGCCTGTGCATCTCCCCATCTTACCAAATCGCGGTGACGGTCGGCCCATTCACCAGCCAACTCATTACGTCTTTCGCGTTTTAAATCATCAATCGTCATACCCGATTTTGTAGTAAGCCCTGCCCTCACCCTGATTTTATTCAGTTCGGTATCGCCCGCACCTGCACCACTTAAATTAATTGCTGCTTCGGCCTTGATTAAAAGTACCTCTGCATAACGCATTAAAGGTACATTTAAATCAGTAGTTCCGTTATCGCCATTCGGGTTAACGTGCGTAGGAATCGGATTGGCATAAGTAAATGGCTCCATGTATTTTTTAAACTGGTAATCAGAAGTTGCCCCCGCATCTTTGGTAAAACTACGCTCGCTACCAAAAAACATAAACTTATCGCCTGGTTTTAAAATGGTAGCCTCACGACGTTGATCTCCAACTTCGTACGAATCGTAAAGTTCTTTTGTAGGCAGGTAATAACCCCAGCCATTGTAAATACCCCAGGCTTTGTTGGTAAGCATTACCCCCGGTAATTTACTGCCCCAACCAGTACCACCGCCGCTAGGCGTACACACTACCGACCAGATGTACTCTTTTGACCAATTGTTTGAAGCTTTAAAAACATCAGCAAAGCTGGTCGTAATTAAATCGTGCTGACCTGAAGTGATTACCATATCGGCATATTTTGCAGCATTGGCATAGTCTTTTTTGTACAAATACACTTTCGATAAATATGCCCAGGCAGCCGTTTTATGTGCTTTTCCATAATCTGTAGCTTTCATATCTTTAAAATATGGCAGGTTATCGGCCGCTTTTAACAAGAGCCCAATAATGTAATCGTAATTTTCATTTACGTTTTTAGCGCGAGGTACGGCCATGGCAGGATTGGCATCAGGAGTAACAATGGGCACACCGGCTTTATCGTTACCATAATTAGCTGCCAGCTGGAAATACACCAAACCAGCGTTAAAGTAAGCATCGCCAATGATCTGCTTTTTAAGCGTTTCATCCATTGTAATGCCGGGTACATTGGTAATGATATCGTTAGCCCTTTTAATAATGGCATAACGCATGCTCCATTGCGATTCGGTATAGCCACCGCCAATATAACTCCGGTTAAAGTTTTTAATGTTATCGGCTTCCGGCTTGTTACGACCAGTTACCATATCATCGCTGGCATTGATAAACCAGAACATTCCACGACCATAATAATCTTCTTCGTTGTATTTTTCGAACATGCCGGCTTCCGCTTTAATGGCATCTTCTTTGGTTTTCCAAAAGTTTTGTGCCGATGGCGAACCTTCCGGTACGATATCGAGCTGTTTGGTGCACGAGGCGAAAATGGTTACGGCAAGTACAGCCAGGTATTTTATATTCGTTTTCATTTTTTGTGTGAGATTAAAGATTAACACTTAAACCAAGGATAAAGCTTCTGGCCTGTGGGTAACGACCAACATCCAAACCATTGTTATCCATCCCGATTTCGGGGTCGAAACCTGAATAATTGGTAA
This sequence comes from Pedobacter sp. HDW13, assembly GCF_011303555.1. Classification (NCBI taxonomy): domain Bacteria; kingdom Pseudomonadati; phylum Bacteroidota; class Sphingobacteriia; order Sphingobacteriales; family Sphingobacteriaceae; genus Pedobacter; species Pedobacter sp. HDW13. The sequence continues at coordinate 6,090,185 of NZ_CP049868.1, forward strand.
TGGTAAACAGGTTGTTGGCGGTTGCATATACCCTGATGGCACCTGTTCTAAGTTTACTGGTCAATTGTTTTGGCAGGCTATAACCCAGGGTTACGTTGCGGATGCGTAGGTACGAACCATCTTCGATGTAAAAATCAGATGCGTTAAAGTTACCGTTGCTGTCGCTGGTTGAGATAATCGGCACTTTACCTCCAGGGTTTTCTGGCGACCAGGCATCTAAAATACCTACCAGTTTGTTGTACGATGGTCCACTTGCGCTGTAGGTAGTTCTTTTTACCGCATTGAAAAGCTTGTTGCCTTGTACGCCTTGTGCAAAAATGTTAAAATCGAAGTTTTTATAGCTGGCGTTAAAGCTCAATCCGTAAGAAAAATCGGGATAGGCACTACCTGCAAAATAACGGTCTTTACTATCAATTGAACCATTGCCGTCTAAATCGGCAAATTTAAAATCGCCGGCTTTCGCATTCGGCTGGATTTTTTGTCCGCTCGCATTTTTATAGTTATCGGCTTCGGCCTGCGACTGGAAAATCCCTTCAGTTTTTAACACATAATAGCTATACAAAGGTTGACCAACATTGATCGAAAGTGGTGCAAGCTCGTTACGGAAATTGGTACCTACTGCAATGTTCTGCAATCCATCACCAAGGTTGATTACCTTGTTGTTTATTTTAGTGAGTGTTGCATTAACCGAATAGGTAAAAGCTGCATTTTTATCGCTGTTATAAGTTAAGCCTAATTCTATCCCCTTATCTCTAACTTTACCTGCATTGATGGTTTGCGTACCTAAACCCGCTGTACCTGGAAGTGTACGGGTTAAAATCATCTTATCAATATCTTTAATAAAATAATCCGCTACTAAACTCAATCTGTTCAATACGGTAACATCAAGTCCGAAGTTAGTTTGTTTACTCTCTGCCCATGTCAAACCGGTATTGGCTAATATGGTCGATACATAACCCGTTTGTAGCGTTGGGGTTTGTCCGAAATAACTTTGAGTTGCCGCCAGCAAAGGATTAACAGCCGTTTGAGGAAGACTACCCAGGTTACCCAGTATACCGTAACTGCCCCTTACTTTCAATTCGTTTAACCAACTGGCATCTTTAAGAAAATCTTCTTTGGTGATTAACCATCCTGCCGATGCAGAAACATAATTACGGGTTCTGTTATCTTTTGCCAGTAACGATACACCATCACGACGACCAATTAACGACAACAGGTACTTTTCACCATAATTATAGTTTGCCCTTAAAAACAACGATGATACCGCGTTGGCATTATAATAACTTGATGAAGGCTGGATTACGGTTGCATTGGCCAGGTAACGGTACTGCGGCGATTCGTCATCAAAACCAGCACCTGACGTACTCAATCCGCTGTTTTTTGTCTTTTGGAAAGTATAGCCACCAGTAACATCTAAACTGTGCTTACCGAAAATTTCTTTATAGCTCAATACCTGCTCAGTAAGAAAGTCGCTTGATTGATCGCTGCTTTGTTGCAGGCTATTGCTCAATACTGGCTTACCTACTTCGGGTCTTTTCGGAGTGAAACTCTTATAGGTGGCATCTCTTTTGGTAATGCTCAGATTTGACCGGAAAGTTAAACCTTTGGCCAGTTTTAAGGTTACATAAGGATTTACCACCAATACGTTAACGGGATTGTTAACATCAATACGCTGTAATTCGGCAACAGGGTTAATAATATCGCCATAATCGCCTGCATACTGACCGCCAGGTAAACCTGCAAAACTACCATTGGCAGTGTAAGGTGTACCATTTGTGGGGTAATAAATGGCTGATAAAAGTGCACCAGTATAATCGCTGCTGGTGTTGGCGCCATTGCCATTGGTACTGCTATATGATAGGTTCTCGCCCACTTTTAACCAAGGTGCCAACTCGTGCTCAGAATTGATTCTAAAATTGTAACGCTGGGTTTTGGTGTTCAATACAATTCCTTCCGCATTACGGTAATTGAAGCTCAGGTAAAAATTCGATTTTTCATTTCCACCGTTTATGGCTGCATTATAATCCTGCAATAATCCATCTCTAAATACCTCATCCATCCAGTTGGTACGGGTAACCTGTCCGTCAGGGTATTTGCTGGCATCAAAAGCTGGTAAAATGGTTGTTCCACCATTCTTAGCTGCAGTTGCGGCTACTTGTGCGCGTTGCTCGGCATTTAACGGTTCTAACTTTCTCCAGGCACTTTGCTGCCCTAATTTGGCATCAAAACTAACCTGCATTTTACCGCTCTTTCCTTTTTTAGTAGTTATCAGTACTACACCACCCGATGCACGCGCGCCATAAATTGCGGCTGCCGCATCCTTTAATACTGAAATCGACTCAATATCATTCGGGTTAAGCTGTGGAGTACCTAAAAAGATCGATCCATCAATTACATACAATACACTTTCTCCGTTAAGTCCACCCGATCCACGGATATTGATCCGCGGCGTAGAAGTTGGGTCGCCACCTTCATTGGTCACAATTACGCCGGGCGATTTACCTGCAAGCACATCGCCTACGCTGTTTACCGAACGTGATGATAACTTATCTAACGAAACAATGCTAATGGCGCCGGTTAAAGTCTCTTTCTTTTGCGTACCGTAACCTACCACTACTACCTCTCCCAGGTTCGATCTTTCTTCAATTAGCGTAACATTAATTATCGGGTTTTCGCCCACGGTTACTTCTTTGGTTCTGTAGCCAATCATGGAGAAAGACAAAACCGTTTGCGCACTGGCCTCAATCCTGAAAGCACCATTGGCATCGGTAATGGTACCGCTTTGCGTGCCCACTACTTTTACCGAAACCCCCGGAAGCGTAACGCCGCTCGAATCTTTTACCACACCGGTTACAATGCGATCGGGTTTGTTGAAAGTAGCATTGTTCAGAATTACATAATCGCCTTTTTCTACAACGCTAAGTCCTAATTTATCTAAAAGTGAGCGAACAGGCTCCATTTTAAAGTCGCCGCTTACAAAAGTGTTTCTTTCCTGAAGCAAATCGGGATTGTAAACGAAACTTAAACCCGATGCGGCCTCTATTTCTTTTACAATTTCGTTAAGCCTGCGGCCTTTACTAATTTTAATGGTTACACTACTTTTTTCTAAGCGTTGGGCCATGCCAGCTGATGCCAGTAGTGAACTGCAGAATATGCAGATAATTGAAAATGTTAAGCATGAATATTTCATGATCCGATAAAGGTGTGATGTCCTCTTGGCTGAGGTTGTTTTCATTTGTTTGATTGATTGTATTGTTTATAATGTGCTTTAAATTATTTCTGGCCTGAACGCAATCGCAAACCAGTCTGTTGTTGGCTTTATGTATTCATTATGGATATATTTTAAATGTTTTATGGTTTTTAGCGGCGCTGAACCTCAGATGGTGCAGGCTGCATAGGATATCGAGAATTTCTTCAGGGCTTTGTTTGCTGGTAAAACTGGCGCGGCATTTAAGGCCGGTAATTGTTTTATTGGTTAAAACCACTTTAACGCCATATATGTAACCAATTTTTCGGGCTACCTGTGCCAGCGTTTCGCCATCGAAGCTGATTTTTACGTATTCTTCGTGTTTGCTTTGGTGGATGGCCGCATGTCCGTTCGCCTTATTGTATTCGAGTTGTTGCCCCTTTACCAGCGTTCCCAGTAATTGCTGTTGTTTACTGATAGCCACTTTACCAGTTGCCACAGTAATTTTCACCTTTGGATTATTCGCGTAAGCACTTACCCTGAACGAAGTACCCAACACCTTAACATCGAGCCCCGATTTAACCTGTACCGTAAATGGCCGGTTTTCTTCGTGGGCAACCGAGAAAAATGCTTCGCCTTCTACCAGTGCAATTTTACGGCTGTTGACAGCAAACTGTTTTGGATAAACCACGCGCGCCGAAGGCCCTAGAGTAATTTCAGATCCATCGCTCAATAAGATCGTTTTCTGCTCACCCGCTTTTGTGGTAATTACAACCTGTGGATTGTTGGGAGTAACGCTGTTTAGTTTCCAAATGGCGAAGCCAATAGATACCACTATGGCCAGCAATGCCGCTGTACGCCACCAGATCGATTGACTAAATATTTTACGGGTTTTAACTTTCCCGTTCATTGCTGCCCTGAGGTTAAGGAACATTTCTTCGCCAATAGCAGCTTTACGGCTGGCAGGTAAATCGAGTTCTTCCTTTTGCAAAAGGTTGTACCATTCTTCTACCTGTCTGGCCTCAGCTGGTTCAGCGTTTTCGTCTAAATATTTTTGCAGCAATTGTTTTGCCTGTTCTTCTGCCATTTGATTAGATGTCAATCCAAATGCAAAAGGGTACTAACCAAAGATGTTACGAGTAAGTTAAGTTTTGGTTAACTGTTTTAAAGATTAACTGATTAATTGTTTTAATCGGTTAATTGCTTTAAAGGTTAATTGTTCAAACTGGTTAATCGGTTAATTGAAGGTCTGGCAGTAAAAGATTGTTTTGGGACCGGGCAGTTAACCAGTTTATATAATTTAAACAGTTAACCTAATTAAGAGATCAGAAAGGCCAGAAACAGAATATACGAAAGGTTTTTTCTTAAGATTTTCATTGCAGCTGTAATCTGGTTTTTAACGGTTTGTACCGAAACATCCAGTTCGCTGGCAATTTCTTTAATTGTTTTATCTTCTTTTCGGCTCATGGCTATTACCAGTCGCATGCGATCTGGCAGCTGTGCCAATGCCTGCTCCACTTCCCTGTTGGCATCTTGCATCATCAGTTCAGAATCGGCAGCAGCGGTATGTTTCCCCTCCATTAAAAAGGCAAATTCGGTCTGATGTCCATCGCGCATGGCCACTGAGCGAAAATGGTTAATTACCCTGTATTTTACGGCGCCATGCAAGTATGCGCCCAGTTCGCCCTGAATTTCGATGGTTTTACGGTTTTGCCAAAGGGTGATAAAAATCTCCTGAACAATATCCTGAGCTATGGCTTCATCGCCAATTCTTTTAAATGTCGCATCGAAAACCGATTCCCAATGGGCATGGTAAATCTGCTCCATGGCCCGGTGATCATCTTCTTTCAGCGATAAAAACAGTGTATTACTCAAGGGTGCAGGATTTACCCAGCAAAACTAGCGCACCTATATTCACTTAATATTAACAAATCTTAAACACTGAGGTTTTAGCTATTTAAAAGATCGTCACCCTGAATTTATTTCAGGGCCTTACAATAGATGTTGAAATAAATCTTAGCTCACGCTCGTTTCCAAACGAGCGTTGGATAACAAAGCGTTTTTAACGCAAAATGTGCTATCCTGCACTTCCGTGGCAAAACCATAAACAAATAGCCACGGAGACTCAGAAAGCACGGAAAAACAGACTTTGTGTGCTTAATGCCTCTACTTCACTTACCGTCTTGCTGAATTTATTTCAGCATCTCTTTGATGTATTTCAGCATCTCTTTGACGATTCTCTTTTCCGTGCATCCGTGGCAAAACCATAGACAAATAGCCAAAAACACTAAGGGCTATAAACAACAAAGTCAGGCTTTAGAGGCCTGACTTTGTTAAAATTTAAGATTTGGCCTTGGCCATATCAATCATCATGCTCAGCTCATCAACAGCGGCTTCGTTACTCCCATCAAAACCGGTTAATTTAAACCTTACATTTCCGGCTGCATCAATTACAAATTTAGCTGGGATACCGTTTACCTTGTAACTGCTTACCACTTTATTTACCTTGGTTTCCGCATCTTTAACATCCATCAATACTTCGAACGAGTATTTCATACCTTTAATGTAATCACCAGCATCTTTAACCGGATCAGCTACTTTTTCCCAGGTATGGATAAAAAGGAATTTTACGTTTTCATCATCTTTGTATTTATTTACCGCCATTTGCATTGCCGGGAAAGAAGCTTTACACGGACCGCACCAGGTAGCCCAGAAATCGAGGATTACAATTTTACCTTTATAATCGGCTAAAGAAACTTGTTTACCATTTAAATCGGTCAGCGTGAAACCTGCAGCAGGTTCTTTTACCATATCTTTGGTTAATTGTTTGCTCAGGTTTTCTAAATAAGCCTTCCTGATGGCTGCAGCATACGCATCGAAACCACTTTCATTACCCTTTACTTTTACATAAAGCTTTTTAAAATCGGCAGCCATTTCTGGTGTGGCTTTACCTGCTTTAACTACTTCTTCCAGCTTATCGTATGCTTCCTGGTTTTTGTTCAATCCCATTAAAATTTGCGCATAGCGGTAGTTTAAGCTTGGGCTTAAGCTCGTCGATTTTTTATAGGCCATTTCCGAATATTTCAAAGCCTCAACATACTTTTTCCTTTCGAATAAAATATTGGCATAAGTACTGGTTAAGCCCGGATAACCCGAAGCCGAAAATTTAGCCCAGTTCTCATTTCCTTTTTTTCCATCTATGTAAGAAAATGCATTATCCATTCCTTTTTTGGCATAAATTTCGGCATTGGCCAAATCGCCATTTTTATAAAAAGCATTGGTGAGCCCTGAGTAGGCATTACCTTTCCAAAAATCAACTTCGAGCATGTTAGCATATTCGTTTGCTTTGGCTACATTTTTTTCAGCGGCAAACTTACTGGCTACATTAGCTCTAACATAATCGTAAGCCAGGCGGTCGTCTACCTGAGTATTTTCATACATTGCTGGCGGAAACTTTTTAATCCAGGCTTTGTAAGCCGTTTCAGCTTCTGCAGCAGTTTTGAGCAGATAAAAATCTTTCGAGGCCGCACTTCTGGCCTGCGTACCCAATGGGAAACGTGTAGCGATATCGCCATAAATCGCTTCTGATTTCTTGGTATCACCTATACGGTAGTAATAGTTTGCAGCTGTTAGCACTTCCTTTTCAGTTTTAGCACCCGATAAATCAGCTAATCTGGCTCTTAACACTTTTTTATCGGCCGAATCTTTAGATACGACAAGTTTGTTCAGATATTGAACCAGTGTATCGGCAGGTTTGCTGTTTTGCGCCTGTGCTGCATTGATAGCAACTACCGATAACAGTACCGAGCAGGCGGTTTTTAATAATTTCATATGGCTTTATATTTTATCTTTTATGAAAACATCAGGCTACCTGAAATTGAAATTCCAGGTAGCCTAAATTTAAATTAGTTAGTTATAACCCGGGTTTTGGGTCAATTTGTTGTTGAGTAAAATCTGATCTGCTGAAATTGGCAATAACTGCGCGGTTGTTTTCCAGGTCGGTTTTAATGCACCTAAAACAGCATCAGCAGTTCCGGTACGCTTTAAGTCGAACCAACGGTTTCCGTATTCGCCAAAAAGTTCCAGTTTCCGTTCTTTGGCAATGGCAGTTAAAAGGGTGCTTTGCGTTGCAGCAGTAGTATTGCCCAAACCTGCACGGGTGCGAATTACATTGATATCATCCTGCGCACCGCTGATATTCGATTGCTGTGCCCTGGCTTCTGCCCTGATCAGGTATTGTTCGCCCAAACGTAACAACACCGTGTACTCATTACCCAAAGTAGCCGCTGTGGCCGCTTGTACCTTATATTTGTTAATCCGGTAATATTTAACGGCATTAAAAGTGGTCGAATCAACCCAAGAGGTTTTACGGTTGTCGTTCAGCTCGAAATCTTTAGTAAAATTATTATACAACACATAAGCCGGTGGTGCTACGTTAGCAGCCGAACTCGTTGTACGGTAAGTACTAAATGCCGATGCACCAAACAAGGTTGATAACTGCAAAATGGTTTCGCTACTGGTATTGATAAAGGTATTCGACAAAGTAGCAATGTTGTAGGTACCCGAACCAATTACTTTGGTAGCTTCGGCCTCGGCATTTGCGTAATCTTTATTATACAGGTAAACTTTAGCAAGCAGTGCTGTTGCTGCCCATTTATTTACCCTAACCTTTAATGCTGTGCTACCTGCATAGGTGGTAGGCAACAGGTTTTGCGCATCTTTTAAATCGCTGAAAACCTGTGTATAAATCTCGGCAGCTGTAGCCCTTGGTTTAAAAGCATTATCCAGTTCGTTAACTTCTGAAGTAATGGGCACCCCACCGTAAAAGTTTACCAGGTTAAAGTACATTAAAGCCCTGAAAAATTTAGCTTCACCACTTAACTGGTTTTTCACTGGTGTAGTCATTCCGGTTGAGCGGCCGATACCATCCAAAATCAGGTTGCAATATCTGATGGTTTGATAAGAATAACCCCAAACATTACTTGTAGCCACATTATTAGTTGGTACCACCACATTTTGCGAAAACTGAATTAAATCAGCATTTGAAGTAGTATTCTGCAACTCATCGGCCAGTAAACCGCCCAACCAGGTCGTATTGCGTAAATTATCTAAAGTTGAAAAATATGAGTATAGTGATAAGGTGGCACTGGTTGCCGAATTATCAGTGGTAAAAGCATCTTCTTTAGCGATGAGGTTATTAGCCAAATCGGCTTCAACGAACTTTTTACATGATGACAATGCCATTAAAACCAAGCCTAATGCCATTATTTTTTTGAAAAACATATTGTTAATTTTCATGATTCCTTGATTAAAATGAACAGTTTAAACCGAATACAATAGTGCGCACCTGCGGGAAAGCAATGTACTGGCCTGTACCTAAACCAGGCCCTGTGCCAGGTAATGTAGTTTCAGGATCGTAAGTGTATTTCTGCTTGGCCCAGGTGTAAAGGTTTTGTCCCTGCACGTAAACACTCAGGTTAGACAATTTTAACTTGCTGGCCAAAGCTTTAGGAAACGTATAATTTAAGCTTACCGTTTTTAATTTTAAGTAAGAAGCATCGCCCCAGTTAATATCAGAAGAAGTTAGGTTTCCGTACGATGGATCGTTAACAGTAGTAGCCGCAGGGAAAAGTGCCACATCGCCTACAGCTCCCCAGCGATCTAACAAGGCGGTACTCATATTGGTATAGTTAAAACCAGCCGGATTCGAACTTAATGTCGAATTTAATACTCCATAGCGGTGGTTATACTGGAACATAAAATCGAGTGCAAAACCTTTATAGCTAAGGCTGTTGTTCATACCTGCAAAGTAAGGGTGACCATAATAGCCCACATACCTGTCGCCGGCAAAACTAATGCTGCCATCGCCGTTTAAATCCTGGTAAGTTGGCAAGCCTGTAGCTGGATTAACACCTGTGTATTTATAAAATTTTCTGATATCAGTTGGTTGTCCGATAATGTAAGAGCTGGCATAAAAGGTATTTTCCAGATTATCAAAAGCCAGTAATTTATTCCGGCTGATGGTTAAATTCAGGTTGGTATTCCACTTGAAATCACCCGCAATTACGTTAATCGTGTTCAGCTCAAATTCAAAACCTTTAGTTTGTACCGTAGCGTCTAAATTAGCGGTATAACCTGTTGAACCTGTTTGCGAAGGAATGGTAATGAAATTTAACAGGTTAGAAACGCGGTTGCGGTAATAATCTGCCTTTAACAAAATCCTGTCGTTTAAGAAACCCAATTCTACCGCGATGTCCAGTTTCTTGTTGGTTTCCCACTTTAAATCGGGGTTTTGAATATTACCGGGAACATAAGTACTTACGCCATCGTAAACATTGCTTGAACCAGTTGACGTATAAAGTGATAGGTATCCATAATTCGGAATCTGATCGTTACCTGTAATACCATAACTGGCCCTTAATTTACCAAAGCTTAAAAAACCAAGATCTTTCATAAAATCTTCCTGGGTAAAAATCCACGAAGCCCCTACTGCACCAAAGTTCCCGAATTTATTGTTACCACCAAAACGCGAAGAACCATCTCTTCTGTACGTACCATCTACAATGTATTTACCTTGCCAGTTGTAGTTTAAACGGCCAAATACTGCGGTGTAGCTATATATTGCATCTGCACTGTAAGAGGTAACTACCGACGAAGCACTGGCCAAAGAGTTGATCAGTTTTTCGTTGTTGAATCCTGTACCGGTTAAAAAGATTCCGGTTGCTTTAGTTTGCTGAAAAGTGGTACCAATTAAAGCTTCCAGATTACCTTCGCCAATTTTAGTGGTGTACACCGCTTGTGGCTCGATAATGTAATTGTTGTTGTCGTTATCGGTGTATCTTAAAGAGCTTACTTGAGCCGTTGCCGGGTTTTGCGAGCTGGCAGGATTAATTTGTTGCTGTTTTAAACGGGTTGAAGTATAACCCAAATTGGCTTTAACCACCAAACCATCAATGATGCGATACGACAGGTTTACGTTGCTAAACAAATTGGTGGTTTGTGCATTGGTTGTTTTAGGGTTGTACGAAAGCGGGCTGGTGTTGGTCCAGTTTACACTGCCATTGGCGTTGTACAAAGGATAGTTAGGTGCCAGGTTGTAAATGGTACTCAAATCGGTAGATGGCAAAAGATTTTTCATATAGGTATAGTTTACCGAACCATCTATATTAAAACGGCCATCGCTGCTTTTATGTCCAGCATTTAACCTGCTCGAAAAAGTAGTTGCGCCAAAATCGCCTTCAAAAACGGTGCTTTGCTTGCGGTAAGTTGAAGAAAACAAGAAAGAATTCTGTGCATTTCCGCCTGAAACTGATCCTGTTGCATTAGTAGTATGGCCTGTATGACCAATAAAATACTTTTGCCAGTCAGTATAGGCATTTTGATCCCAAACAGTTAAATCCAATGCATTGGCAGCTGTTGGGGTAACACCCGAGCGCGCAAAGGCAGCCCTGCGGGTTGCCAGATATTCCTGCGTATTCATCATCGGAATGTAGTTGGCCACATTGCTTACGCCCGAATTTACATTAAAGTTAAAGGCTGTTTTACCTTTACTACCTTTTTTAGTGGTAATCAATACCACGCCATTCGATCCGCGCGAACCATAAATAGCTGTTGCATCGGCATCTTTCAAGATATCGATCCGCTCAATATCTTCAGGTGCAATGATACTAAACGGACTCACACCACCGTTTGCAGCGCTTACTCCGTTTGCATTCAGGTTATCGGTGGCCGGTTGTGCCCCGTTAAATAAAGTAAAAGGAACCCCATCAATAATGTACAATGGAATATACCCTGCACCTGATACGCCACTGTAAGCACCACGAATGTTCATCCTCGCGCCTGCACCTGGCAAACCATTGTCTTGCGTAACCTGCACGCCTGCAATGCGCCCTTGCAAAGCCAACAGTGGGTTTTCTACAGTTTGTTTACCAATTTCCTCAGCGGTAATCGAACTTACAGCACCTGTATTATTGCGTTTGGTGGTGCTCCCATAGCCAATTATCTGCACCTGATCTAATGAAGAGGCAGCCGGACTCAATTTAATATCCAGTAAACTGGCTACGCCACTCTGCAATAAGCCTCGTGATATTTTCAGTTCTTTGGTTTCGTAACCGATGTAAGAAATAACCAGCACATCATTTTCTTCCAGGTCAAGCACAAATGATCCGGTTGATCCGCTTACGGCATATTTTTTACTGCCCTTAACAGTAATGGTTGCACCAACAAGCGGACTATTATTTTCATCTACAATTCTGCCATTAAAGCGCGAGGAAGTAAAAACCGAAGCAATTTTATCGATAAATGAGCGCTCCTGCTTCTTAATCAGTACGGTGTTCTGCTCAATGTTATAGGTTAACTGCTGGTCTTTTAACAGGTATTCAATTACGTCTTTAAGCGGTGTATTTTTAAAGTTTACGCTCACCTTCGCTGCGTCGTTCAGCGTACTGGTGGCATACAATACTCTATAGTTGGTTTGCTTTTCTATTTCTTTAAAAACCTGATCTACGGTTATGTTTTTAGCCGCATAGGTAAGTTTTTGCGAGAAACTACTGGCACTAACATGCATGAGTAAGGTCGTCATGATGATGATGGTGAGTTTCATAATAAACAGGATTTTTTTAGGAAGGCACGCCAGATGCCTTCCTTGATAAAAAGGATAAATATTCATACTTTCGTTTGTTTGGGTTAATGCGTAAATGGACCTCAGAATTCGTTTTTAAAGGATTAACTCAGATATAGCCATGGTTGTGCTTCCAACACTTCCATGGTTTTTCTTCTAAACCTATTGTGTTATTAACGCTGCTCCGGTAGTGGTTTCTTCATTTTTTTCTGGTTTTAGTTGATTTATTTTTATTAATAAACAGTGTGGTTAAGGCTGTTAATGGTATTACTTTACGGTTACCACCTTACCGTTTATATAAAATTTAATACTTCCTGTTTCTTCGAGCATTTTAAGCACTTCAGAAATGTTATCGAAACGCGATACCGACCCCGAAAAAGAAGGCATTTGCTCAGAACTGATATTCATTACAAACTGAACACCATACCACCTTGATAGTTTCTGTATGATGCTTGGTAAACGCTCGTTCTTAAACCGAAACTCACCGTTTTTCCAATCGATGGCCAATGCCGGATCTACCGCATTTACCTCAATCTTGTTGGCATATAACATTGACTGCTCGCCAGGGGCAATTATTTTTTCGTCACCTGCTCCCCTTACTTTTACCGAGCCTTCTAAAAGTGTTGTTTTAGTACCCAGGCTTGCATCGTAACTGTTAATATTGAAGTGCGTACCCAAAACTTCTACCTCTTGCTTACTGCTTTTAACAATAAAAGGGTGTTTTTTATCTTTGCTTACTTCAAAATAAGCTTCTCCATCAAGTTCTACCTGCCTGTTTTTCCCGTTAAAATGGCTTGGAAAACTGAATTTCGTTTCTGCATTCAGCCATACCAATGTACCGTCGGGCAGGTTTACCTGATATTGTCCGCCTGCCGGGGTTGTTATACTGTTGTTTTTACCTTCATCATTTGCACCGCCATTATTGATAACCGAAAAAACCAGCAGGCCGTTTGCAGCCTTTTTAACACTAAGGCCATTTGTAGTAGCCAGTTCGCCAGTTTTACTGTCGGTTAAATCTATCTTGCGGCCATCAGCAAGTGTTAAAACAGCTCGGTTACCACCAGGTGCTACATCATTGGCGTAGCGTTCCGAGCGGTCTTCACTCCTGTTCTTTACAGCAAACAAGCCACCTATTACACACAGGGCCAAAACTGCTGCCGAAGCGGCAACAATCCAAAGACGCCGGGTAATTGTTTTAGGCCTTAATCGCAAATTTTCACTAAGTTCTTGCTCCTTTAACCGTTCGGCATCAATCCGTGCTTTCAGCTTTTTACCAAAAGCTGCTTTTTGCGCGTCATTAGCAGACCAGTTATTTTCTAATAGTTGCTGCTCCACAAAAGAATCAACCAAATGGGTTTCTTTAGCCGAAGCAGTTCCATCTAAATAATGCTGTATTAATTGTTTTGCCTGTTCGGTTTTCATAGGGTTTTGAAGCGCATTGAGCGTGCCTTACAAATGTATATTCCGAAAAAACCGTTTTGGTGGTAGATTTATTTTTAAAAAAATAAAAAAAGGCCTTTTATCACTTTAAAAGATGTAAAAATATAGCCATCATGGTGGCCGAAAGTTTCCCGTTTAACGAGTCCGCGATTATTTTAAGCGCATTGCTTACTTGTTTTTTAACAGTTCCTTCAGCAATATTGAGTTTTTCTGCTATTTCGCGGTACGACAGTTGCTCATCGCGACTTAGAAGATAAACCTCCCGCATTTTTTTTGGCAATTTGGCAATCCCCAAATCAATATTCTCCTGTAATTCTTTTAACGAAATACTTTCTTCAATATTCAGGCTGTTATCTACAGCTTGTTCGGTTATTTTATCTAAAAAATTATCGGTGTGGATATTTCTTTCGATATACCTTAAACATAAATTGCGAGTACTGCGGATGAGATAAGCGCCTAAAGTACTTTTAATCACCAAGGTAATCCTTCTGTTCCAGATCGATACAAAAATTTCCTGTACAATATCGGCTGCCTCCTCCTCAGATTTGGTTAGCCGCACGGCATATGATGCCATTTTTTCCCAGTAGCGGTTGTAAATTTCGGTAAATGCCTGTTCCTCTTCCTGGTTAATCAGCAAGATCAGTTCGTGATCTGGTACATGGCTTAGGGATGGCATAGTTTATAAAAACGAATATAGAAGAAAATATAAAATAATGGAGTGTAAATTGATGCAATAACGTAGTAAGAACGATTAATACCAACTTAACCTGTGCTGCTAAATGTACCGCAAACTATTTTTAATCTCATTTTAAGATGGTATCGTTATTTTTGCCCTATGCAAAAAATTGGCATAGCCGAAGATGATCCGAAAATTGCCGCACTGCTCCAATCTGCACTTGAAGAAAGCGGCTACGAAGTACTCACCGTAAATAACGGTAACGAGGCCCGTAACCTGTTTCTGCCGGGCGAATTCAATCTGCTTATCCTCGATATCATGATGCCGGGTTTAAATGGCCTCCAACTCTGCAAATACATTCGCGAACAAGGCGATGACACCCCAATTTTAATGCTTACCGCAATGGGCACTGTTGAAGACCGGGTAAACGGCCTCCATATCGGTGCAGACGATTATCTGGTTAAACCTTTTCACCTCAGAGAGCTTTTGGCAAGGGTTTCGGCATTGCTGCGAAGACAGCGTAGTAAAACTATAAAAGCAGCAGAACAACTGTGTTTTGAAGACCTTTGCCTAGACATGCGGAGCAAAAGCGTAACCCGAAATGGCCAGCCAATAACACTAAGTGCCAAAGAATTTACACTGCTGGAGCTCTTTTTAAAAAATCCCAACAGACTTTTATCGCGGCAGTACATCGCCGAAAAAGTTTGGGATGTTCATTTTGAAACGGGTACCAATGTAATTGATGTGTACATTAATTTTTTAAGGAACAAGATTGAAAAGGGCTTTGACCGGAAACTGATCCATACCAAAATTAACATGGGCTATATCCTTAAATAATGAAAATAAAAGACCGCATTGCACTTTACTTTACGCTAATCAGTACTGCGATGCTGCTGGCTGTGCTCTGCGTAATTTATTTCACATTTATGAGGTTTTTAAAGGCCGATTTTTTGAGCGCCTTACCGACCGTACGATGGTTACGGCCAAACTTTACCTTGAGGCCGACGAGATTAGCCGCGATGCCGTAAGCAAAGTGCGCCACCAATACCTGCAGAAACTCAATAGCGAGGTGATCAGGATTTACGATGGAAAAGACAGGGCCACTTTTATTGGCGATTCAGCTCAATACTGGACCAAAGAAACCATTGAAAAAGTACGCAAACTTGGGCGTTTGCAATACACAGATGGCGAACGCCAGGTAGTAGGCATTTATTACCGTGATAACCAGGGCGATTTTGTGATCCTGGTTTCAGCCAACGATCAGGGCTCGCACAACAGGCTTGCCAAACTGCTCAAAATCATGATCGTTGTTTTCGTTTTTATTTCGGTTATTCTTTTATTGCTAAGCAGGTGGATTGCCGAAAAAATGCTGAAACCCTTAAACCGGTTTATGCAGGAGGTACAGCAAATCGGATCGGGAAACATGGAAGCCCGCGTAGCAGTAACCCACAATAAAGACGAAATTAACCTTATTGCACAGAGTTTTAATCACCTGATGGAAGAACTCGAACATGCTTTTATCCTGCAAAAAACCTTTGTAGCCAATGCCTCGCACGAGCTGAGAACCCCCATTACCCGGATGATGATGCGTGCCGAGCTGGCGCTGGTGAAAGAAAGGGCTACCACCGATTATCAGCAAGCTCTTGCCGAAACAGTAGAGGATGCCGAAAAAATGGATCATATCATTACCGGTTTGCTGGCTTTAGCCAAAATGGATCTCGAATTGATTAATTCGCAGCTTTCGCCCATTGATCTGGATACTTTGCTCGATAAAATCAGTCAAGACTGGAAAAACCAGAAACAACTTAATTTCATTGTACAGAAAAACATCAAACAAAAGGAAGCTTTGATTTTGGCTAATGCTGTTTTACTCCAAATTGCCCTTGACAATGTGATTGCCAATGCTTTTAAATTTTCGCAGGGTCAGGAAGTTAAAGCCCTGCTTACCGATAAAGGTGATTCATTGCAAATTTACATCAGTGATAAAGGTCCTGGTATTCCACTTGCACAACAAGTTGAAATATTTAAACCTTTTTACAGCAAGGCAAAAACTATGGGTTTTGAAGGCGAAGGCATGGGCCTTTACATGGCTCAGAAAATCATCGATCTTTTTAAAGGATCAATCGAAATCAGTCAACAAACAGGTACTGGATGCACCTTTATTATCGCCCTGCCCCGAATTAATCCCGTTTTAATTTCGATTTAATTCCGCTTTAATCCAGCAAAAATAGCTTTGCCGAATGAGAAGAATTTACTTTTTGTTCCTATCCTTTTGGCTATTGGCTACGCAGGCTTCATTTGCCCAAACCGGTACCTTAAAACTAAATCTTAAACAAGCAGAACAGTTTTTTTTAACCCGAAATTACGATTTAATTGCTGCTGGTTACGATGTAGAGCGTGCCAGGGCGGATGTAATAACAGCCAAATTGTTTGATAATCCTGAACTCCAGTACGAAAACCTGTTTTACAATCACGAAACCAAAAAATTCTTACAAACCTCCTACCAATACGGGCAGTATGCAGCCTCCCTATCGCAATTGGTAAAACTAGCTGGCAAGCGCAATAAAAACATTAAACTGGCGCAAACGGGCACTAAACTGGCTGAATTTGAATATTTTGATTTACTCCGCAGCCTGAAATTTGAACTGCGCAGTACCTTTTACAAAAGCTATTTTTCAGCTTCATCAGTTGCAGTATACCAGGAGCAGATCCGTTCTACCGAACAACTTTTAAAGGCGTACGAGTTACAACTGAAGATGGGTAATGTAGCCAATAAAGATGTAATCAGAATCAAATCATTGCTCATCGGGCTAAAGGCAGAACTGGCTGGTCTTTTAAATGAGTTGGAAGACAATTACAAAGACCTTAAACTGCTGTGTGGCATTAATGCAGTTACCCCGCTTGCCCTTGTTTTAAATACTGAAGCCATTGAACACCTGACAGCCGAACAGTTGCCTTACAGCCAGTTACTCGATTCGGCGCGTTTAAACCGCAACGATTTAAAACTCGCCAAAACCAATCTTGAGTATAACGAGGTAAACCTTAAACTCCAAAAGGCCATGGCCGTCCCTGATGTAGAAATATCGCTGAGCTATGATCTTAAAGGTAATTACCCTGAAAAATATACCGGACTAGGATTAAAAATCCCAATCCCCCTCTTTAACCGGAACCAGGGTGAAATTAAAAAAGCCAAAATCGGAATTGATGCTGCCAATGCCAACATTCAAAAACAAGAGCTACAACTAGAAAACGATGTTTTTAATGCCTATCGCACAGCAATACGCAATGAAAAATTGTTAAAAGATATCGATCCGGCTTTTAGCAGCGATTTTAACAAGCTCATTTCCGGACTGATTAAAAACTTTAAAGAGCGGAATATCAGTTTAATCGAATTCCTTGATCTGTACGACGCCTACAAAGCCAATACACTCCAGCTAAACAAACTACAACTGGAACAAATGAACTCAAGGGCCGAACTCAACTATGTAACCGGCACCAATATTTTTAAATAACGTACCCGATATGATGAACAAAAACTTAATAAAAGTGATCATTTTTCTGCTTTTAGGTTTAAGTATGGCCTGTAGCGAACATAAAACCGAAGCCCAAAAAGAAAAATTTACCATAACCGATTCTTTACTTCAACGTTTGCTTATTGATACCGTACAACAAGCCAGCGGCAAAACCGAAATTATTTTCTCGGCCAAGATCAGTGCCAACGAAGAACGTCGGTCGGAGCTTTTTCCTATGGTAAGCGGTACAGTAAACCAGGTAAATGTAAGGCTGGGCGACCGGGTAAGCAGCGGACAGTTACTGGCGCGGGTAAACAGTGCAGAAATGGCCGGTTTTGATAAGGAAGCAGTATCGGCCGGCGCCGAGATGCGCAGTGCAAACCGCGCTTTAAAACAGGCCGAACAACTTTACGCAAGTGGCTTATCATCAGCAAAAGAGCTCGAAGAAGCTAAAAACGAATACCAGATAAAACAAGCCGAACTTAAAAGGGCTACTGCCGTACTTAAGCTTAATGGCGGCAGCAAAAATGGCTCGTATGCTATCAAATCGCCTATCAGCGGTTTTATTATCGAAAAAAACGTGACCGAAAACATGCAGCTGCGCGGCGATAACGACAAAAGTTTGTTCACCATTGCCGACCTATCGAGTGTTTGGGCAATGATCAACATTTACGAATCAGACATTTCGCGCGTACAGCCTGGCAATGCAGTTAACCTGTCTACCCTGGCCTACCCCGACCAGATTTTTACCGGCAAGATCGAGAAAATATACAACCTGGTAGATCAGGACAGCAAGGTGATGAACGCGCGGGTGGTAATTGCCAATCCAAACTTTTTGTTAAAACCGGGCATGCTTGGCACGGTTAAAGTATCGGCCAGTTCGGGTGTAGATTTGCCCGTGGTGAACTCGCGCGCTGTTATTTTCGACGAAAACAAAAATTATGTGCTTTTGCTGGATGCCACAAACAAAGTACATATCCGCGAAATAGAAATCGGGCACAAAACCGCCGATAAAATCTACGTCAAAAAGGGTATCGATGCCGGCGACCGTGTAATTGCCTCGAAACAGGTTTTTCTGTTCGAAAGCCTTAAAGCGCAATAAGATTTTTTCATCATTAAGCTTTTCCTAAATGAATAAATTCATTAAAAACATCATAGGCTTTGCCTTGAAGAATAAATACTTTATCTTTTTTGCCACTTTTATCCTTATCCTGGCAGGCTATTTCAGCTTTAAGCATACCACTATCGATGCATTTCCGGATGTAACCAATACCAACATCACCATTATTACCCAATGGCCTGGTAGAAGCGCCGAAGAGGTAGAGAAATTTGTGAGCAGACCGCTCGAAATTGCCATGAACCCAACAGAAAAGCGAACCAGCATCCGTTCTTCATCGCTATTTGGATTATCAATTGTTAAAGTCAGTTTTGAAGACGATGTAGATTACGCCGCTGCAAGGGTGCAGGTAAACAACCATTTGGATGAAGCCGATCTGCCCGATGGTATACAACCCGAAGTGCAGCCACCTTATGGCCCAACAGGCGAGATTTTCCGTTATACCCTTACCAGCGATAAAGTATCAGTACGCGAACTGAAAACCCTGCAGGATTGGGTGGTTAAACGCGAACTCTTATCGGTTTCGGGCATTGCCGATGTAGTTAGTTTTGGTGGCGAAGTTAAAACCTACCAGATTACCGTCGACCCGCAAAAAGCCATACAATATGGTGTAAGTGCGACTGAGCTTTTCGAGGCAGTTTCTAAAAGCAATATCAATGTGGGTGGCGATGTAATTGTACAAAGCGGACAAGCCTATGTGGTACGTGGTATTGGTGTGTTAAACAATATCGATGAAATTAGAAATGTAGTAGTTGATAACATAAACGGCACTCCTGTTTACGTAAAAACCATTGCCAGTGTAGCCGAATCGGCCTTGCCTCGTTTGGGCCAGGTGGGCAGAGACCAGGACCCCGACGTGGTAGAAGGTATTGTGGTGATGCGTAAGGGAGGCAATCCGAGCGAAGTTATTGCCCGGCTAAAAGAAAAAATAAACGACATTAACCAAAACCTATTGCCGGGAGATGTAAAAATCAAACCTTTTTACGATCGCGAAGACCTCGTTAACTATTCTGTACATACCGTAATGGGCAATATGCTCGAAGGGATTTTATTCGTAACCCTGATCGTTTTCCTTTTCATGGCCGATTGGCGCACTACGCTCATTGTCTCCATCATTATTCCGCTGGCTTTGCTTTTTGCCTTTATCTGTCTAAAAATAAAGGGCATGCCAGCCAATTTACTCTCAATGGGTGCCATCGATTTCGGGATTATTATTGATGGTGCGGTAGTAATGGTCGAAGGCATTTTTGTAGCCCTCGATATGCGGGCGAAAAAGGTCGGTATGGCACGCTTTAATAAAATGAGCAAGCTTGGTTTCATCAAAAAAGCCTGCATGGAAAATGGCAAAGGCATCCTATTTGCCAAACTCATCATCATTACCGGACTGCTTCCCATTTTCACTTTCGAAAAAGTGGAAGGCAAAATGTTCTCGCCACTGGCCTGGACACTCAGTTTTGCATTATTGGGTGCCTTAATTTTAACTTTTACGTTGGTACCAGCTATGGCTAGTCTGCTGTTAAAAAAGAATGTAAAAGAAAAACACAATATCTTTTTAACCTGGATGACCAAAGCTACCCTGAAATTTTATGATGTATGCTTTGATAAAAAACGTTTGGTATTTTCTATCTCCATCATGGTGCTGATACTTGGAGCTTTTAGCTTTAAGTTTCTGGGTACCGAATTTTTGCCCAGTCTGGATGAAGGCTCTATTTACGTAAGGGCAACCGGTCCGCTAAGTATTTCGCTAGATGAAACCAAAAAACTCTCAAACGAGATGCGAAAAATCTTTTTAAGCTTTGAAGAAGTAAAACAGGTAATGTCGCAAACTGGGCGCCCTAACGATGGTACCGATGCAACCGGCTTTTACAACATGGAATTTCATGTAGATATTTACCCTAAAAAAGAATGGAAACGCAAGCAGACCAAAGAACAGCTTATTGAGCGCATGCAGGAGAAGCTAAAAAGTTTCCCGGGCATTAGCCTCAACTTCTCGCAACCCATTTCGGATAATGTGGAA
Source organism: Pedobacter sp. HDW13 (assembly GCF_011303555.1). Lineage (NCBI taxonomy): Bacteria > Pseudomonadati > Bacteroidota > Sphingobacteriia > Sphingobacteriales > Sphingobacteriaceae > Pedobacter > Pedobacter sp. HDW13. Next base: position 6,110,754 of record NZ_CP049868.1, read on the forward strand.
GAAGCAGTTTCGGGCGTAAAGGGCAGCATTGTGGTTAAACTATTTGGCGAAAATTTCGAATATATCGAAAAAGAGGAAGAAAAGATTGAAAAGATCCTTAAAACGGTTGACGGCATAGCTGATTTAGGGATTCTACGCAACCTCGGCCAACCAGAACTGCAGATTAATCTCGATCAGAAAAAGATGGCCCTTTACGGCGTAAGTACGGCCGATGCCAATGCCGTAATTGAAATGGCTATTGGCGGTATAGCAGCTACACAGATTTTTGAAGGCGAAAGGAAATTCGATCTGGTGATCCGTTACCCCGAAGATTTCAGGAACGATGAAAGCTCGATCAGTAAACTGCGCATTCCTACCCTATCTGGTTCTAATGTACAACTGGGCGAAATTTCGAGCATCAAAAAAATAACCGGGCCCAGTATGATTTACCGCGACAAACATAAACGCTACGGAGCCATTAAATTTTCAATCCGCGGTCGCGATATGGGCAGTGTAATTGCCGAAGCCCAGGCTAAAGTTAACGCACAGATTAAATTGCCCAAAACCTATCAACTGGAGTGGGCCGGCGATTTCGAAAACCAGCAAAGGGCTGTTTCCAGATTATCGCAGGCGGTGCCCATTAGTTTATTGCTTATCTTTTTTATCCTCTTTGTATTATTTGGCAACATTAAAGATGCCTTGCTGGTGCTAAACAATGTACCCTTTGCCATGATTGGTGGTATATTGGCGCTTTTAGTTGCAGGTGTAAACTTTAACATCTCTGCAGGTATTGGCTTTATTGCCCTGTTTGGCATCTGTGTACAGAATGGCGTGATATTAATTACCAAATTTAAAAGCAACATTACTGAATTAAAACACCTTAGCAACTGGACCTTTAGTGATGCCATGCGCGATGGCGTAGCCAGCAGGTTCAGACCGGTATTAATGACCGCACTCATGGCTGCAATTGGTTTAATGCCAGCGGCACTTTCTACCGGAATCGGGTCGGAGGCTTCGAAGCCCCTTGCCATTGTAGTTATTGGCGGACTGATTACCAATACCTTGTTTAACCTCTTTGTATATCCCATCGTTTTCTACTGGGCCTATCAAAAGAAAGCCAAGGCAGAATTGCCAGCATTTTCAAACTAAGGCTTTCCCCCAATAAGCTTAAAAACAAGCGGCCTGGATGAATATTCAACCAGGCCGAAACTAAAACTTTAATCAATTATTGTCCAGAAAACTCCTACATCACATAAAATTTATTGAAACACCTATAGCATTTATATCGCTTTACCGTTATAAACGGCAATATTGTTTTGAATAAAAACCCACGCGGCACCCTATCTGTCTCAGGGTTCTTACACTTGGGGCATTTCGGACAAGTTTTTACACTTGGCATCATTGGGGACGTGGTATTCATATAATAAGGAATAGTTGGTTTGCAAAACTAATTTATTGCGAGTTAAATATATAGAATTAAAACTACAAAAAAACCATTTTCGTCTACTTTTTACGGTTTTAGCTGTTTAATCAGGAGATAACTTTCACAAATATTGCTGTTCTGATCTTCAATAATTCGTTATTAATTTTTAAGTGAATGAATATTTATTTATTTTTGAAGCCTCATGAGATTAAGAGATACAGAAAAAGTACTGCTGGTAAAGCAAAAGGCCATCGAACTGATTGTAAAAGATGGTTTGGAGGGTTTTAGCATGAATAAACTGGCCAAAGCCTGCCAGATTTCGGTGGCTACGCTATATATTTATTATAAGGACCGTGATGATCTGATTGTTAAAATCACTATCGAAGAACTAGAATCGATGACCCAGGGGATTATGAAAGACTTTAACCCTGAAATGTCTTTCGAGCAGGGGCTTCATAAACAATGGGAAAACCGGTATGCATTTGCCAAAGAAAAACCGCAAATGAACTTGTTTTTTGATCAGTTGCGCAGCTCTAGTTACCAGCCAACGCTCCTTTCTGATGCCATTAGCGACTTTAAACTAACAATGGGCAAGTTTATGACCAATGCTATTCAACGTGGCGAAATTGAAAAAATGCCGCTCGATGTGTACTGGTCTATCGCCTTTGCTCCCCTATACAACCTCATCCGCCTCGATCAGGAAGGTAAAAGTTTAGACGGCACCCCTTTTAAGGTAACCGACGCAGTGTTTTGGCAAACCTTTGATCTCGTGGTAAAAGCACTTAAAAAATAAGATTATGAATCCCGAAAATTTCGATCACATCCTGTTGTTCAAAACCAATATCACTTTAGAAATGGCAAATCCATCGCTATGCACTTTATTGAACAACAACCCGGGTATCAACTCCTGGACGGTAGACCACGAAGATATAGACCGTGTGCTGCGCATTGTATCATACACCCTCTCGCATGCAGAGGTTATTCAATTACTTACCAGCCACGGCTACGAATGCTGTGAGCTTACCTAACAAATATGGAAAATACACCCAAGGCAGCCTTTAGCGGTTACCAGAAACTTGTTATATTTTTACTGGCCATCACCCAATTTACCGTTATACTTGATTTTATGGTGATGTCTCCACTTGGCGATATATTAATGAAATCGCTGAACCTTAAACCCGCCAATTTCGGTATCGCTGTTTCGGCCTATGCTTTCAGTGCCGGCATTTCGGGTTTACTTACGGCAGGCTTTGCCGATAAATTTGACCGTAAAAAACTACTATTATTCTTCTACATCGGTTTTATTATTGGTACTATCTGCTGTGGATTGGCACATACCTATGTCTTACTTGTTGCAGCGCGCATTATTACCGGTCTTTTCGGCGGTGTAATCGGCTCCATATCCATGGCCATTATAACCGATATCTTTTCGCTGCAACAGCGTGGCCGCGTGATGGGTTTTATACAGATTGGTTTCGGCGCCAGTCAGGTTTTAGGTATTCCGATTGGTCTTTACCTAGCCGATATATGGGGCTGGGAAGCACCTTTTTGGATGATTGCGGCTTTAAGTATCGGTATTGCCCTAATCATTGCAGCTAAACTCCGCCCGTTAACACAACATTTATTGGTACAAACCGATAAATCAGCCATTAAACATTTACTGCATACCGTTGCCAAAGCAGATTATCGCATTGGTTTTACGGCTACGGCATTGCTTTCTATTGGCGGTTTTATGATGATGCCTTTTGGTAGTGCATTTGCTGTAAACAATCTCAAACTTACTCCTCAACAACTCCCGCTTTTGTTTATGGTATCAGGCATTTGTGCTTTAATTATTATGCCCCTTGTTGGAAAATTGAGTGACAAGATAGACAAGTTTAAAATCTTTGCAGCTGCATCGATATGGATGATGATTATGTGTGTGGTTTACACCAGTCTTGGCCCTACCCCGTTTTACCTGGTTATATTTTACAACATATTAATGATGATGGGTGTAATGAGCCGTATGATTCCTTCTTCTGCTTTAACCAGTGCGATACCCGATATGGCTGATCGCGGAGCCTTTATGAGTATAAATTCTTCCTTACAGCAAATTGCCGGAGGGGTTGCTGCTGGTGTGGCGGGCCTGATTGTAACACAACCTAATAAAGGTGCCCCCCTGCAAAATTATAATGTTGTTGGCTATCTCATTGTTATTATTTCCGTTATCGGCATCCTCTTAATGTCGAGGGTTAGCAGCCTTGCCAAAAGCAAAGCCAAAACAAATACCGTAATTCCGGCAGATGAGCCTGTATTGCACGAAATAGCCTAAAAAAGAAAAAATGCAAATACTGTAACGATTTTAAACTATGTTGAATTGATCTGATACAAGTATTTGCATTTTTTGGTATATTTAATATCTTTTTCTCGCTCTGATATGAAGGGTACCATAATAAGCGTTGAATAGATAATGGAAAACAAATATGCAGTCACTTTAAGCCTACTTGTTCCTATTGGGCTCCATACTTATGGATCATTTTTACTGGGAACAGACCGCAGGGAAGCCAAGAATATTTTCGGCATGCTCAAAGGAAAAACTGAACCTATCCAGGGTTGCTGCATTCAAATGGAACTCTGCGAAGAAATTAGCGGAATTACCATCTCCATAGCCGTATTGCATTGCTGTAGCGAAAATCTTAAAGAAAATATTGCTGTTATTTCGAGGGAAGTTTTCAGGATTTCACAGCTCGAGCGCGGGCATAATTAAGCGGCTTCACCAGAATCTGCAAGGCAGAAAGTCACATATCCTTACAATTGATAAGGATAAAACAAAAGTAATTGCTAAATGCGGGATATAAAAAAATATACTAAGCCAGTTTAGCCTGGTATATCCCCCGCCCAATTCCTATTGCATTTCTAAAATTATTGCGGCAGCGCAAAAGATAGTCCAGGTCCTCAACATCATCTGATACTGCTTGCTGAACCACAGTATCTGCAATTGCTGTTGTGCCATTAAAGATTACGATCTCCAAATCTCGATCAGGAAGATCACCAGCGCTCGCTAAATTTGGGTAGTTTTCCATGTTCTCCTAAAATTATCCTAATTTACCTATTTGATTCCAGTTATAGGTAACCAGAATATTAAATTATAGTAAGCAACAAACTATTTACATTAAACGGTTGTTCAATTCTACCCATGTTAAAACCATTCAGGCTTGCCAGCTATTTTTTATTCACTTTAACCATTCCGGTCTGCGTTTGAGTTACTTGTTCTTTTTTATTATTTTTAATCCGGTAACAAATTATTACCGGCGTTCCCGAAAAGCCTTTAGAGTACGGACAAACTAATCTGACCTATTAAATGAAAAGAAAATTATTAGCTTTTAGCACAGCCCTGATGCTATTTTCTGCCTTTGGTTATGCGCAGGTAATTACCGGTGCCGACCGCGATAAACATGGTTGTATCGGATCCGCAGGATACACCTATTCTGTACTTAAAAAAGATTGCATTAGGGTTTTCGAACAAAAAATAAAACTGCATCAAATCGATTCGGCAAAAAACTATAAGGCTATTGCTGCAGTCATTTTTAGTAGCGATAATAAAAAAGCAGAAGTTTTTTTAGCCAATTACAAAGAAAGCCAGATTTTAATCAGGACTGGAAAGAAAGGCAAATACGTTTGGAAAAAAGACAAACTCGAGTTAACCAACCAAAACGGTTATAAACTCAAAGAGGCGAAAAAACTTATTTACAGTTCGTAAATCGAAACGAAAGCTTATTTTGCTTTTATTATAATCTTAAAAAAATACGTTTTTGTAACATACTTGATAGTGCAATAGCTGTTAAATTTAAACGGCTGTGGCTATATTTGCCCCGTGAATAAAATCTGTTTGATTTTTCTTTTACCGGTTATCATGCTTAATGCCTCATTTTCTGAGCTGCTTAAGGTGCCTCAGCTGGTTTCACATTTTATTAAGCACAACCAGCTTAATGCAGATATAGGCATAATAACCTTTATTAAAATGCACTACCTTGGTCAGGATATTAACGATAACGACCAGGAAGAAGACATGAAACTCCCCTTCAAAAAAATTGACGGGCACCACATGTTCTCGCTGGGCGTACCGCAGGGCAAAACCAGGCTTATTGCGGCAGCTTCAAAAAAAATATCATCCAAAAAGGTATTTGGCTATCAATTATTTATTCCAGGCGCTTATACCACCAGCCTGTTAAGGCCACCTACCACATAATATCCCTTTAAATATTATTGTTTATACTTTTTGGTTGCAGTTTTTGCTGCGACTGAATTTTCTTGTCGATCCTTTTTAAATAAGATATTATGTTAAATAAGATTATTGGCTTTTCCATCAGGAATAAGCTGATTGTTGCTTTGTTTGTATTCGCGCTTATTGGCTGGGGTACTTACGAAGTAACTAAACTACCTATTGATGCCCTGCCCGATATTACCGATAACCAGGTGCAGGTAATCACTGTTTCGCCTTCTTTAGGTGCTCCTGATATTGAGCGGTTAATTACCTTTCCTATAGAGCAGGCCTGTAGCAGCATTTCGGGGATGAAACAAATCAGAAGTTTTTCGCGGTTTGGACTCTCTTTGGTTACCATTGTTTTTAACGAAGAAACCGATGTATACTGGGCGCGGCAGCAAATTGCCGAACGCCTGCAACAAGTGCAGCAGGAAATTCCGGAAGGAATTGGTGCACCCCAAATGGCTCCCGTTTCTACCGGTTTGGGTGAAATTTACCAGTATGTAGTGCGGCCAAAAAAAGGCTACGAAGGCAAGTACGATGAGCAGGCACTACGTACCATACAAGACTGGATTGTACGCCGTCAGCTATTGGGCACATCCGGCGTAGCAGAAGTTTCGAGTTTTGGCGGTAAACTAAAACAGTACGAAATAGCCGTAAAACAAGATCAGCTTAAATCATTCGGCTTAACCATTTCTGATATTTTCGATGCGTTGGAAAAGAACAACGAAAACACAGGCGGCGCCTATATTGAGAAAGGCCCGACTGTACTTTATATCCGCAGTGAAGGTCTAACCACAAGTCCCGAAGACATTAAAAAAATTGTGGTAAAAACACTCAGCAATGGCATGCCGGTATTGATGGGCCATGTGGCTGATGTGCGTTACGGTTCGGCCATACGCTATGGTGCCATGACTTATAACGACCAGGGCGAAGTAGCCGGTGCCGTAGTGATGATGCTTAAAGGCGAGAACTCATCAGTTGTTGTGAAACGTGTAAAAGATAAAATCGTCAAAATACAGGATATGCTGCCCGAAGGCGTAGTGATAGAGCCCTTTCTCGACCGTACTAAAATGGTTGATAATGCCATTAGTACAGTTGAAACCAACTTAATGGAAGGCGCGCTGATTGTAATCTTTGTGCTGGTATTTTTCCTGGGCAACCTGCGGGCTGGCTTAATTGTGTCGTCGGTTATTCCGCTCTCCATGTTATTCGCCATCATTTTAATGAATAAGTTCGGGGTTGGAGGCAATTTAATGTCGCTGGGGCCATTGATTTCGGCCTGATTGTAGATGGTTCTGTTATTGTTGTTGAAGCGATTTTACACCGCTTTTCGCACTCCAAAAAATTCAGGAATCTAAGCCAGATCGATCAGGGACAAATGGACGAGGAAGTAGAAAAATCGTCAGGATCAATGATTAAATCTGCCGTTTTCAGTCAGATTATCATTCTTATTGTTTACCTACCCATCCTTTCGCTCGAAGGCATTGAGGGGAAAATGTTTAAGCCCATGGCCTTTACAATTGCTTTTGCCATTTTGGGGGCCTTTATCCTTTCTATTACCTATGTACCTATGATGTCGGCCCTGTTTCTGAACAAGAAACTATCGCACAAGAAAACCATTACCGACAGGTTTGTAATTTGGTTAGAGCGCCGGTACCAACCCCTGTTAAACCGGGTGTTACAATTCCCTAAATCAATTTTAGCGGCAACGCTTTCGCTTTTTGCCGTAGCCGTTTTCGTAATGGGTACTTTGGGTGGCGAATTTATTCCGCAGCTTGAAGAAGGCGATTTTGCGGTAGAAACACGCCTGCTAACCGGCAGCAACCTGAACAATACCATCGAAACCACGCAGAAAGCTTCTAAAATACTTTTGGATAGCTTTCCGGAGGTGCAAAAAATTGTAACCAAAATTGGTAGTGCCGAAATCCCTACTGATCCGATGCCATTTGAAGCTGGCGATATGATGGTGATTTTGAAGCCGAAAAAAGAATGGGTTTCGGCCACCTCTTTTCCGGAACTGAGCGCTAAAATGACCAAGGCGGTAGAAGTTATCCCAGGAATTACTGTGGGTTTCCAGTTTCCGGTGCAAATGCGTTTTAACGAGCTGATGACGGGTGCCAGACAGGATATAGTGTGTAAGATTTTTGGTGAAGACCTCGATTCGCTGGCAAACTATGCTAAAAAGCTCGGTGCAATTATCGGCACGGTAAAGGGAGCCATTAATGTTTATGAAGAGCAGGTTACAGGCATGCCACAAGTGGTAATTAGCTATAACCGGGATGGAATGGCCAAATACGGGCTTAACGTTGCCGATATTAACCGCGTGGTGAATACAGCCTTTGCCGGGCAGGTTGCCGGACAGGTTTACGAAGGCGAAAAACGTTTTGATATGGTGGTAAGGCTATCGGAAGATGCCCGTAAAAACATTAAAAACGTTCAGGATTTGATGATTTCGACCTCGGCTGGAAACCAGATTCCGTTAAGCATGGTGGCGAACATTAGCGAGGTGGAAGGTGTAAACCAGATTCAGCGTGAAGATACCCGCCGCAGGATTATTGTAGGCTTTAACGTAAAAGACCGCGATGTACAATCGATAGTAGAAGAACTGCAGCAAAAAGCAGGTAAAAACCTTCAGCTGGCCAAGGGTTATACCATTTCTTATGGTGGTTCTTTCGAAAACATGACTGCAGCAAAATCACGTCTGGCTATTGTGGTGCCTATTGCCCTCCTTCTCATTTTCCTGCTACTTTATTTTGCTTTCAGTTCGGTAAAACAGGGCTTACTTATTTACACAGCGATTCCCCTATCAGCCATTGGCGGCATATTTGCCTTATGGATGCGCGATTTACCTTTCAGTATTTCGGCCGGGGTTGGTTTTATTGCACTTTTTGGCGTTGCGGTTTTAAACGGGATATTACTTGTTTCAGAATTTAACCGTTTAAAAAAAGAAGGCTGGACAGATGTAAAACGCATCGTTATCCATGCCACCAAATCAAAACTTCGTGCTGTTTTAATGACTGCACTGGTGCCTTCACTGGGCTTTATCCCTATGGCCATAAGTACCGGTGCCGGTGGTGCTGTGCAGAAGCCGCTGGCAACTGTAGTAATTGGCGGTTTAATCTTTTCTACCTTATTAACCCTTTTTGTATTGCCTATGCTTTATATCCTTTTCGAAAAAGGTTTCGGTTATTTTAAACCGAAGAAACTGATTGCCATTATTGTTTTAGTATTCAGTTTTGCTGAAGCCAATGCTCAGCAAAAAATAACCTTACAGGCTGCGCTCGATACAGCAGTAAAAAATAGTTATACACTTCAACTGGCACGAACCGACGTAAACTATAACAAGGCGATTGGCAAAACCAGCTTCGATTTGCCTAAAACGGATGTAAACTACGAGTATGGCAAATTTAACAGCCTGGCCAACGACAATAAAATTTCGATAAGTCAGGGACTGGAGTTCCCTACCGTTTATGCCAAACAATCGGCAGTTTATAAAACCGCTGTTCGCATTAGCGAAATGCAGTTACAGGGTAAAGAAATCGATCTCAGCTATCAGGTAAAGGCAAGCTATTTCGGCTTGTTAATCCTGGCCGAAAAGCGTAATTTATTGCTTAAAGCTGATAGCATTTACGCAGCATTTTTAGAAAAATCGAAGCAACGCTTTAAATCGGGCGATGTGGATGTTTTAGAATTCCGCACAGCAGAAAATCAAAAACAACAAATTGCCAACCAGTTACAGTTTCTGGAAACCGATTATACCCTGGCCTTAAATCGCTTCAACCTCCTGTTAAATAGCAGTAATCGCCTGGTTCCTGACGGGGCGGCGGTTTATCAATCTGCTACGCCTTTACTCGAAGGCACTGCCAACCACCCGGTTTTAAAGCAAAAAGCAGCAGAAATTGCGCTTGCCGCCAATCAGAAATCGTTAGAGCGCAGTAAATTACTGCCTACTATCAATTTCGTGTATAACAATTCGAGCATCATTGGCTGGCAAACCAATGCATTGGGTACCGATCAATATTTCGATAAATCCAAACGTTTTTCTTCGGTTAATGTGGGTTTGGGTATCCCTCTGTTTTTTGGTGCGCAACAATCGCGTATAAAAGCTGCAGGCTTAGCCACTGCACAAAAACAAACCGAACTGGAGCAAACCAAAAAGGAATTGAATACGGCTTATGAAAATGCTTTGCAAAGTTATAGTCAGCACAGTAAGCTGGTTAAAAACCACCAGCAAACCTTGCTGCCAAATGCCGACGATATCATCAATACCTCAACCCTAAAACTCAATGCCGGGGAAATCGGCTATCTGGACTGGGTAATCCTGATCAACCAATCGGTACAACTCAAATGCGAGTATTTTGATCAGGTAGAAAGACACAACGAATCACTTTTCGAAATAGAAAGATTAAAGGGAATTAAATAAATAGCAAAAATGAAAATCAATCAAAATATTATAATCCTGGCCATTATTTCCGCTTTTTGCCTGGCATGTGGAGGTAAAAAGCAAGAAGCTGAAGAAAGCTCTGTTAAGCAAGAAAACGCAGTTGCTCCCGATCAGGTGAGCTTAACCAACGCGCAATTAAATAATGCAGGTATTGTTATCGGCAGCCCCGAAACGAAAAGCATGTATAAAACCCTGAATGTAAACGGTGTGGTAGATGTACCGCCCGAAAATATTTATTCGGTAAGTGTGCCTATGGGTGGTTACATATCTAAAATGAACCTCATTCCGGGTATGCTGGTTAAGAAAGGAAGTGTGCTCGCCAGCGTAGAAGATCAGCAATATATCCAGCTGCAGCAGGATTTCCTGACCGCTAAAAACCGTTTAAAATTTTCGGAAGCCGATTATGTGCGCCAAAAAATGTTAAACCAAACCAAGGCTACCAGCGATAAGATTTTCCAGCAAACCGAAAGCGAGTTTAACAACCAAAAGATACTGGTAAGTGCTTTGGCCGAAAAGCTACGCTTAATTGGGTTAAATCCTGCAAAATTAAGCGAAAGCAACATTTCGAAAACCATTCGCATTTATGCACCGATAAGCGGTTACCTTTCAAAAGTTAATATAAATACCGGTAAGTATGTAAATGCCACCGATGTGCTTTTCGAACTGATTAACCCCAGTGCATTGCATGTAAGTTTAACGGTTTTTGAGCAGGATGCAGCCAACCTGAAAATAGGTCAAAAAATTGTGTGTACAACCAGTAATAATCCCGATAAAAAGTACTTTGCTACCATTCACCTCATTACGCCTAACATTGAGAGCGACAGGAGCACCAGCGTACACTGCGATTTAGAAAACTTTGATCAGAACCTGTTGCCAGGTACCTTTTTAAATGCAGCTATTCAGTTAAATGGGGCCAATGTACAGGCCGTACCCGATGATGCGATTGTGAAGTGGGAAAACCAGTATTATGTTTTTGCCCAAACAGCAAAAGGCCAGTTTAAAATGATTGGTGTAGAAACAGGCGCTACTTTAGCAGGTTACACTGCAATAAAACCAAAGTCGGCACTTCAAAATATTGTGGTTAAAAATGCCTACGCCGTTTTAATGAAACTTAAAAATAGTGGCGAAGAAGGCTAAGCGACCAGGTTAATTTTAAAATATCTCATCTGCATTTCAGGGAGTCAGGAGCTAAAACCCTGGCTCCCTTTTTATATTGAGAAATATCAATGCCAGATGATAAAAAGAAAGGATAGTCACAGAAAAAAATGACCTGCGTCACTTTTTGAAACCTAAAGGTTGCGTTATTTTGTTATTTAAAATAAACTATGCCGCATACCTTCCATATCCCCGTTCTAGGCCTCGCCTACTCTGTTGATACGCCCTTAAAAGTTGCCCAATTTGGCATTCCATCTGTTGTTTCGATTGTTGATGATGAACTTTGTGAACGGATGCGTAAGTATCATTCCGAATTAAACCATTTGCCTTATACTTTCATCGATAAAACGGTAAACGATAGCCGCGCAAAGCGGATTACCGCTTACCTTAATTTACTGCAGCAACTGATTCATAATCAAATAGCCGACATCAAAAACCAGCTTTTTAAAACTGGTTCTGGCATAAGCCGTTATTTTGAGCTACAGTGTGAAAGTAGCCCACTTAGAAAAGCCTATAACCAGATGCTCGAAATGCCTGCCGGCAGTAAAAGAGCTGAACGCGAAAGCCAATTGCGGGAAGCTGTAGAGGCAGGTAGCATTGATGTAAACATTATGGCCAAGGTAGATAAGGTAAATTTTGCCGATGGTATTGATTTGGGCAGCGAAAATACCGATGCGTTAGCAGCCCTGAGGGGCTTTGCCAACAGTAAGCTGCAATCGGCTATGGTTATTTCGGCCGGACTTAACCCGCGACTGTTCAGTTACCTCGAAAACTTTGCTGGTTTTTACCCCGATGAGACCGGTCATTTCAACAAAAAAATCATTTTAAAAGTAAGCGATTACCGCTCAGCCATGGTCCAGGCTAAAATGCTGGCCAAAAAAGGCTTATGGGTATCGGAGTTCAGGATAGAATCGGGTTTAAACTGTGGCGGGCATGCTTTTGCCACCGAAGGCTTTTTACTAGGTCCCATTTTACACGAATTTAAAGAAAACCGCCTTGTCTTAAGTGAGGAACTTTGGGCGATTTATACTGCTGCCTTACAACAGAAAAAAATATACCTTGCGGCTAAACCTATCCAAAAAATAACTGCCCAGGGTGGAATTGGTACCGCTGCAGAGCACAATCATTTATTACAAGCTTATGGCCTGGATGCAACCGGCTGGGGAAGTCCGTTTTTACTGGTAGAAGAAGCTACCAATGTAGATAGCGAAACCTTAAAAAACCTGGCCGAAGCAACTGAAAGCGATTTTTATATAAGTAATGCTTCGCCACTTGGTGTTCCGTTCAATAATTTCAGAAAAAGTACTGCCGAGCAGGAAAGGCTCCACCGCATTGCCAAAAGCAGACCAGGAAGCCCATGCACCAAAAAATATCTGTGTACCAACACCGAATTTACTGTACAGCCTATCTGTACTGCTTCAAGGCAATACCAGCATTTAAAAATAAGGGAAATAAAGGCTTTTGCTACTTCGCCCGAAGAGCTTAAAAAGCAGATTGATGCCGTGACCGAAAAAACCTGCCTTTGCGAGGGGCTTTGTGCCTCGGTTTACCTCAAAGACGATATCCTTAAACCCAAAGAAAGTAAAGCAGTAAGCATTTGCCCGGGACCAAACCTTGCCTATTTTTCTAAAAAATACAGTTTGAAGGAAATGGTCGATCATATTTACGGTAAGGTAAACCTGCTCGAAGGCGTAAACCGTCCCAATTTATTTGTAAAAGAGCTTGGCCTTTACATCGATTATTTTAAGAAAGAATTGCAGCATTTTAACGACGATTTTAAAACAAACGTACAGAACCTAAGCCAGAAGAAACAGGCTTACCTCAGCAAATTCTATAATCAGTTATTAAACGGTGTTGAGTTTTACCGCGCCAATTTCCAGCAAGCAGATACCGATTTAAGGGTTTGGGGCGAAGAACAGGTGGCACTTTTCGAAAAAGCGGTAATGAATATCCACAGCATAAATACACAATCGCTAAATTTGAGTGCAAAAGTTTAGGCCAAAATCTGCCTAAATGATTAATATTACCTGATTGGTTTATGGAAAGAGCAAAATTACTAAGTGCCATTATCGAAAATGCGATAGATGGCATCATTACGATAGACGATAAGGGTATAATTGAACATGTTAACCCAGCCGCATTAAAGCTATTTGGTTTCGACAGTCAGGAACTGGTTGGCCGCAATGTTTCGGTGTTAATGCCGCAGCCCGATAAAGCACAGCATGATACTTACATTAAAAACTATCACGATACAGGCAAAAAACGTATTATTGGTATTGGTCGCGAGGTGATTGGGCAACGCAAAGATGGCTCTACTTTTCCTTTCAGGCTTGGGGTTAGCGAGGTTAAATTCAGCGACCGGAAAATCTATACCGGTTTTATCCACGATCTGAGCAAACTTAAAGAAGATGAAGCCCGCATTAAAAGTTATACCGAAGAACTGGAAGATAAAATCAGAGACCGTACGCGCGATCTGGTGAAGCTCGTAGCAGAATTAGAATCGGCAAAAGAGCACGTAAATGCACTTTTCATCAAAGAAAAAGAACTCAACCAGCTTAAAACCAGGTTTGTTTCTATGGCATCGCACGAGTTTAGAACACCTTTGAGCTCCATCCAGCTATCGGCTACACTGATTGACAAATACACCCCTAAGCAGGATACCGAAAACATTGAAAAACATACTGGTAAAATTAAAAATGCGGTAGGTAACCTCACTACCATTTTAAACGATTTCCTTTCGCTCGAAAAACTCGAAGCCGGTAAAGTTGAAGTTAATCCAACCTGGTTCAACATTGTAAGTTTTGCCGAAGAAATTGTAGAAGAAATGCAGCTCATCAGCAAACAAGACCAGCATATTATTTACGAACACCAGGGCGTTTCGGCGCAGGTGTATCTGGATATCAACTTACTTAAAAACAGTATCATCAATCTCATTTCGAATGCAGTAAAGTATTCGGGCGAGAATACCATGATCCAGTTTAACAGCATTTTAAAAGATAACGAGCTGATTGTCGAAATTAAAGATAACGGAATCGGCATCCCCGAAACTGATTTGCATAACCTATTCGAACCGTTTTTCAGGGCGCATAATACCGGCAGTATACCTGGAACCGGCCTCGGATTAAACATTGTAAAACGTTATGCCAGTTTAATGAATGGCACCGTATCGTGCGAAAGTGCTCAGAACGTGGGTACTACATTCCTTTTAAAATTTCCTTTTACCCCTTAACAAAATCTTCCCCGCATGAAAAAGAAAATACTGATTATTGAAGATAACGACGACATCCGCGAAAGCACGGCCGAAATCCTCTCGCTGGCCGGTTACGAAACTTTTACTGCAAACAATGGAAAAATCGGGGTAGAACTGGCGATCAAATATCACCCCCATCTCATTTTGTGTGATATTATGATGCCCGAACTGGATGGCTATGGTGTGCTTTACCTGCTGCATAAAAACCCGCAAACAGCTTCCATCCCTTTCATTTTTATTACAGCAAAAAGCGAACGTACCGATATGCGCAAGGGAATGGAAATGGGTGCCGACGATTACCTCACCAAGCCTTTTGATGATATAGAACTGCTTAATGCCATAGAAGGACGATTAAAAAAAAGTAAAACCAGCGGTCATTTTAACGGCGCAGATATTGATACCCAATCGTTATTTACCGAACTGATAAAAAAAGGAAAGAGTCGTGTTTTGGCCAATAAACAGGTTATTTATGTGGAGGAAGATGAGCCTAACCATGTTTATTACCTAAAAAAGGGACAGGTAAAAACCTACAAACGTTTTAAAGATGGCCGCGAGCTTTCTTCGGCACTTTACCAAACCGGCGACTTTTTTGGTTACGAAAGCCTTTTTACCGAGCGCGCCTACGAAGACAATGCGGCGACTCTTGCCGATTGCGAGCTCATTTTAATTCCCAAATCAGAATTTACCGATTATCTTTACCAGCACCAGCCCTTATCGGCAGCTTTTATCCGTCTGTTATCGGGCAGTGTGCGCGATAAGGAAAACCAGATGCTGCAACTGGCCTATTTTTCGGTGCGTAAACGTGTTGCAGATGCTTTGGTGCAGGTTGCAGAAAAATTCAGTGCGATTGAAAACGATAGCTCTACCATTAAAATATCGCGCGATGACCTTGCCGCAATGGTAGGCACTGCAAGCGAAACGGTAAGCCGCATGCTGGCCGATTTTAAAGAAGAAAAACTGATTGAAAAAAGTGGTAATGCAATAAAGATTACCGCTGTTTCCAAATTGAAAAACATTAAACAGTAAAACTAGTATTGCTACGATGGTCTGTGTCTCCACATACCATTAGCCTTTACGCTCCCGCCATGGTCAATGTCTGCACTGATCATTAGCTTTTATGCTTGCGCGCGTTTCTAACGCGTGCTTAAATAACCAAACGATTGTATCGTTTAACAAAAAGCCAGGTGGCAACACCCAACTTCACAGCAATCAACCTAATCCGTGTTTTTCCGTGTCTCCGTGGTCACACCAGGCTAACCCAAACCAGCATTTCTGATCAACATCATTTTTTCAGCTGACTAACCTCACTGCTCCCACCATCAACAAATTATAGTTTTGAATACTAAAAATTTGTTTATGAAAGCAATTGCTTATAACATTAAGCCCGACGAAAAAGAATGCCTGGTTCTGGCTAACCACAAGAAACACGATATCACCATTATCGCCAACAGCCTATCGGCCGAAACCATCGCCTTTGCTGCAGGAAAGGAAACTTTACTTGTTTTCAATAACGATACGGTAGATCAGGCGCTCATTGCCCGATTAAAAGAACTGGGTGTAAAATACATTGCAACCTCCTCTTTCGAAACAAGTCACCTCGATTTAAAATCGGCGGCAACAGCAGGTTTTAAGATTGCCAATGTACCGCTAAAAGACGGGCAAAGTGCATTAGACCGGATGCAGCAGGTGATTAAAAACCTCGATAACTGGGCCGCTGGAAAATGTGTAGGCAGTGCCTGCTGCTGCCAGAATAACTGCTCCGTTCCGAAAACATTAAATAAAGCCTGATGGATACCTTAAACCTGCTTAAAAAGTACAATGTTGCAGCCCCGCGCTACACCAGCTACCCTACTGTTCCGTTTTGGGAAACCGACCGTTTTGACGAGGCACAGTGGCAGCTTTCGGTAAAAAATACTTTTGCCGATTATAACAGCGAGGGCATTAGCCTCTATATACACCTGCCCTTTTGCGAGAGCTTGTGCACTTATTGTGGCTGCAACACCCGCATTACCAAAAACCATCAGGTAGAAGCACCTTACATTGATGCGGTATTGAAGGAATGGGACATGTACCTGCAGGTTTTGGGCAGCAGGCCTAAAATAAAAGAATTGCACCTGGGTGGCGGTACGCCTACCTTTTTCAATGCACAGCACCTCGAAAAACTGATTGACGGCATTATCAGTACATGCGAGCCCACAAGCGATGCTGAATTTTCGTTTGAAGCGCACCCCGATAATACCACCGAAGCGCATTTAACAACCCTATTTAATTTAGGTTTTAAACGACTGAGCCTGGGCATCCAGGATTTCGATCCGAAAGTGCAGTTGATGATTAACCGTTTTCAAACACCTGCACAGGTAGCAGACATTACAGCGCTGGCCCGAAAAATTGGCTATACCTCAATCAATTTCGATTTGATTTATGGACTCCCCTTTCAAACCGAGGCTGGTTTGAGCGAAACCCTGCAAGAGGTAATCAGGATCAATCCCGATAGAATTGCCTTTTACAGCTATGCGCACGTGCCCTGGCTAAAGCCCGGACAACGCCGCTACAC
Organism: Pedobacter sp. HDW13; assembly: GCF_011303555.1. Taxonomy (NCBI): domain Bacteria; kingdom Pseudomonadati; phylum Bacteroidota; class Sphingobacteriia; order Sphingobacteriales; family Sphingobacteriaceae; genus Pedobacter; species Pedobacter sp. HDW13. The sequence continues at coordinate 6,127,805 of NZ_CP049868.1, forward strand.
CGAAAAAGACCTGCCACAAGGCGAAGCTAAATTCGGTTTATATCAATTAGGCAAGGATGCACTGCTTGCAGCTGGCTATTATGATATCGGCATGGATCACTTTGCCAGAAAGCACGATAATTTGTACCTGGCTGCGCAACAAAACAACCTCCACCGAAATTTTATGGGCTATACCCATCAGCACACACAACTGCTTATTGGGCTTGGTGTTTCTTCAATCAGCGACAGTTACACTGCTTTTGCCCAAAATGTGAAGACAGTTGAAGTGTACCTTGAAGCCATTAACGGTGGTTGTTTTGCGATAGAAAAGGGTCACATTCTCTCGCGCAAAGATTTAAAAATCCGCAGGCACATCCGCAATATTATGTGCGATGGCAAGAGCCTTTTCCTGGATGGTATTCCCAAACAGGCCTATTATAAGCTAGCTTCACTGCTTGATGACGGTTTAATTTCGCTAACCGAAAACCAGTTAAGCGTAAATCCAAAGGGAAAGCCCTTTTTAAGAAACATCTGTATGGCTTTCGATGAACGCCTATGGGAAAAAACACCCGAAAGCCAGATGTTCAGCTATGCCATATAAAACCCTGTGAAATAGCCTATCGATAAAACACCAATTAACCGCTTATGGAAAGTCAAAACACAACGGCTGCAGCAACACTTTGTTACCACTGCGGCGAGCCTTTAGAACAGATTAAATTTACCTATAGCGGTCACGATTTTTGCTGTACAGGCTGCAAGAGCGTTTATAAAATCCTATCCGAAAACAACCTTTGCAATTATTATACATACAACGATTCGCCTGGAAAAAGGGCTGAACAAAGCACCCATTTCGAATATCTCGACGAGCCTGCCATTATCAGTCAGCTACTCGATTACCAGCACGATAAGGCCAGCATTGTAACCTTTTACATTCCGGCCATTCATTGCAGTTCGTGCATCTGGCTTTTAGAGCATTTGTATAAAATTAATCCTGCCATTTTTTCTTCGCGCATCGATTTTTTAAAACGCCAGGTAACCATCAGTTTCAGGCACGAAGAAGTTCCGCTCCGTAAACTCGTCGAAATTTTAAACGAAATCGGCTATGCTCCCTTAATCAGTCTGCAGGATGTAGTGAAAGAAAATAACCGCTCAATCAACAAGCAGCTGATCCAAAAAATTGCAGTTGCAGGCTTTTTAATGGGCAACGTAATGCTGTTTAGTTTCCCTGAATATTTTGGGCTGAATGGCTTCGAAAAGCAATTTCAACAGCTGTTTGGCTGGCTAAACCTTACCTTTTCTATTCCTGCGGCATTTTACTGTGGTAAAGATTACTTTGTTTCGGCAATAACCAGTTTAAAACACAAACAGGTTAACCTCGATACCCCGCTGGCCCTGATTATAGCCATGCTCTTTTTACGCACGGCTTACGACATCCTTTCGGGCACCGGGCCTGGCTTTGCCGATACGCTTACCGGACTGGTATTCCTGCTGCTGATGGGCAAATGGATTAAACAACGTACCTATCACCATATCTCTTTTGACCGCGATTACCGCTCTTACTTTCCGATTGCCGTTACCAAAATGATTAACGGGATAGAAAAACCTACAGCGATAGCTGATATCGCCATTGGTGACAGGCTTTGGATCAGGAATGGTGAAATTGTGCCTGCCGATGCCATTTTAATGAAAGGCGATGCCTGGATGGATATGAGTTTTGTAACCGGCGAAGCTGAACCGGTGCATAAAGTGCTTGGCGAAATTATTTATGCCGGCGGCAGGCAAACCGCCCAAGCCATAGAACTGGAGGTAATTAAACCGGTATCGCAAAGTTACCTAACCGGCTTATGGAACAATGAAAATTACCAGGCCGATTTAAAAAAACAGAACTTTAACGACCGCGTAGCCAAATATTTCAGTCTGGGTGTTTTTATACTGGCCTTTTCGGCAGCGATTTACTGGCTACTGCAAAATGATAGCAGTAGAGCCTGGGCAGCCTTTACCGCCGTTGTAATTGTGGCCTGCCCCTGCGTATTATCGCTTAGCACACCTTTTACCCTTTCGGCCATCCTTTCTATTTTCGATAAAAAAGGTTTTTACGTTAAAAACACCGATGCTGTGGAAGCACTTGCAGCTTGCGACATGGTGATTTTCGATAAAACCGGTACTTTAACCAGCACCGAAAATGCCAGTCTCTCTTTTGAAGGCCAGCTTGATGATCACGAACAACGTTTAATTGCTTCGCTGGTTAGAAACTCTTCGCATCCCTTAAGTCGCCACATTTTAAAACACCTGCATTGCGATGATTTTTTGCCGGTAAGCCATTATATCGAACGCGCTGGCAAAGGCATTTCGGGACGGGTAAACCAGCAGCAGATTTATCTCGGAAACCATGCCATGATGCCCGAAAATGTTAAGGTTGCAAACAGCAATGGGGTGCATATAGTAATCGGCAATCAGTACAAAGGCAATTTCCAAATGAAGCAGCAATGGCGTGGGGGATTAACCCAGCTGATCCAAAAGCTAGACAAAAGGTTTAAAATGCATGTACTATCGGGCGATACAGACCGCGAATACACAGCATTAAAAACCATGTTCCCATCCAATACCAAAATCAATTTCAGGCAGAGCCCTCATCAAAAACTAGATTATGTATTGCAGCAACAAAGGGCCAGACATAAGGTAATGATGCTGGGCGACGGCCTGAATGACGCTGGTGCTCTAAAACAGAGTGATTTTGGCGTGGCCATAACCGATAACATTAACAACTTTACCCCTGGTTGCGATGCCATTTTAACCGGAAACGGCCTTAACCTGATTCCCAACTTTATTGCGTTAAGCCGCGATGGGCTCAAAGTGGTTAAAATCAGTTTTGCCATTGCCATTGCCTATAACTGTGTTGGTTTGTATTTCGCAGTTCAGGGCACTTTATATCCTTTAATTGCCGCTGTACTCATGCCCATCAGTACCATTACCATTATCTCTTTTACCTCCATTGCCACACACTTTTTTGCACGTAAAAATAAATTATGAACATCCTGTATTTTTTAGTCGGTTGCAGCGTATTAATGGCCCTGATTTTTCTGGCTGCATTTTTCTGGGCTTCCAAAACCGGTCAGCACGATGATGTGTACACCCCAGGCATGCGCATCCTTTTCGACGATGAAACCAAAAGTGACGACAATCACATTTCAAACCAACCCACATCATAATTGGGCACAGCCAGCCTGAATACATTTGCTGTACAAAAACTAACAACCCTTCTTAATTATTATGCAGTTAGAGAAATTTACTTACGACAATAAGATTGTCCGCAACTTTGGTATCGCTACCATTGTTTGGGGCGTAATCGGCATGACAGTGGGCCTCCTCATCGCCATGCAGTTATTTAAACCTGGTATGAACATGGGCAGCCAATACACCACCTTTGGCCGTATCCGTCCGCTGCATACCAATGCCGTAATTTTTGCCTTTGTAGGTAATGCCATTTTTATGGGCGTTTATTATTCGCTGCAACGCTTACTCAAAGCCCGTATGTTTAGCGATGCTTTAAGTGCTATACATTTCTGGGGCTGGCAGCTCATTATCCTTTCGGCTGTAATAACCCTGCCTTTGGGCTTTACCACCTCGCACGAATACGCCGAGCTGGAATGGCCGATTGATATTGCCATTACGCTCATCTGGGTGATTTTTGGGATCAACATGTTCGGTACCATTTTTAAAAGAAGGGAACGCCACCTCTATGTAGCCATCTGGTTCTATATCGCCACGTTTGTAACCATTGCCGTGTTGCATATCGTTAATTCATTTGAGCTGCCTGTTTCGTTTATGAAAAGCTACTACTGGTATGCCGGTGTACAGGATGCACTGGTACAATGGTGGTACGGGCACAATGCGGTAGCGTTTTTCTTAACTACGCCTTATTTGGGCATGATGTATTATTTCTTACCTAAAATGGCCAACAGACCAGTTTACTCCTATAAGCTGAGTATCCTCCACTTCTGGTCGCTTATTTTTATCTATATCTGGGCCGGCCCACACCATTTACTCTATTCATCGCTACCGGGATGGGCACAATCGTTAGGTATAGTATTCTCTATCATGCTTATTGCACCAAGCTGGGGCGGTATGATTAACGGTTTGCTTACGCTACGTGGTGCCTGGGATAAAGTGCGCGAAGATGTTACCCTGAAATTTATGGTGGTAGCGCTAACCTGCTATGGTATGGCCACTTTTGAAGGCCCTATGCTTTCTATTAAACAGATTAACGGCATTGCACATTTTACCGACTGGATTGTAGCGCACGTGCACGTAGGTGCCTTGGGCTGGAACGGATTTTTAACCTTCGGTGTATTGTACTGGCTCATTCCGCGAATTTACAAAACCGAACTTTACTCTAAAAAACTGGCGGGTTTCCACTTTTGGATTGGTACGTTGGGTATTCTTTTCTATGCTGTACCTATGTACTGGGCTGGTTTTACCCAGGGCTTAATGTGGAAAGAGTTTACACCAGAAGGGCTTTTAAAATACCCTAACTTTTTGGCCGTAACACTTCAAATTATCCCCATGCATGTTTTCCGTGCAGTTGGTGGTGGTTTCTATTTGCTGGGTGCAATTGTAATGACCTTTAACCTGGCCAAAACCATGCTAAAAGGAAGTTTGCAAGCCAATGAAGCTGCCGAAGCCATGGCTTTAGCGCCGGTAATGGTAGAAACCAATGCAATGGATAAAAAATGGCACCGCGTACTGGAACGTAAACCAATGAAATTCATGGTGTTTTCGCTTATTATCATTTTAATTGGCGGGATGGTAGAAATGATGCCAACCTTCACCATTCAATCTAACGTACCCACCATTTCGAGTGTAAAACCATATACTGCACTCGAGCTTCAGGGTCGCGATTTGTATATCCGCGAGGGTTGTGTAAACTGCCATTCGCAAATGGTAAGGCCTTTCCGTTCAGAAACAGAACGTTATGGCGAATATAGCAAGGCTGGAGAATTTGTGTACGATCACCCGTTTTTATGGGGCAGTAAACGCACCGGACCTGATTTACACCGTGAGGGAGGAAAATACTCGCATGCCTGGCACTTCAACCACTTGCTCGATCCGGCATCGATGTCGCCGGGTAGTATTATGCCTCCATATCCCTGGTTAATTGAGCAAAAACTCGATATCAGCACTACGCCTGCCAAAATTAGGGCGATGCAAACTTTAGGTGTTCCTTACCCTGAAGGGTTTGATAAAACGGCTAATGATGACCTGAAACAACAGGCCGAGCAAATTAGCACAGACCTGAAACAAAACAACATCAAGGTAAAAAGCGACCGGGAAATTGTAGCCATTATTGCTTACCTGCAACGCCTCGGCACCGATATTAAAGCCAATAAAGAAACTATACCTTCAAACCAATAGCCATGTTCGAACAACTTAAAAACCTATCAGGCCGCGAATATTACCTGATCAGTTCGCTGCTATTATTTATGGTCTTTTTTATCATCGTGAGTATTTACCTCATTAAGCTGAGCAAGAAACACATCAGCAACATGAGCCAGCTACCTTTAAACGATTAGGAGCCCGATTATTAGCCATTATTACCGGAGGTTACACCACAAAAGCCTGTAACCTTCGCAACATAAATACAAAACATACGGATGAAAAAATTTAACATCACCCTCCTATTGATATTACCCGCAATAACGGCGCTGGCAGCTGATGAGCAAGTGGCGCCGGTTGAAGTGAGTTCGGGTCCAAATTTATTAGGCCTCAGTCAGGCCGAAACACTGCTGCTGATTATGCTTTTATTTGTATTGGTATTGCTCGTTGTATCCATTACCTTATTAAATGCTTTTAAGGTGATGTACCGTGAGCAGCTTAACCCTACTCCTTACCATGCCCCTGTAAAAGAAGCTGCGCTCGATTACGACAGTTGGCTGAAAACCAAAAAGCACAAGCCTTCTATATGGAGCAAAATACTGGGTTTAAAACCCATCGAAGAAGAAAAACATATCGTTATCGAACATGCCTACGATGGTATTCATGAGCTTAACAACCCTGTTCCGGCCTGGTTTAACTTTTTGTTTTACGGCACCATTTTGTTTGGTATTGGCTATCTTTTCTACTATTACATTGGGGGTTATGGTTTAAACCAGGATCAGCTGTATCAGGCAGAAATGACCCGTTCGACTGAAGAAAAAGCCATTTACCTTCAAAAATCGGCCAATGCTGTTGATGAAAACTCGGTAAAAGCCGACAACTCAGCGCCTGTAATCGAATCGGGTAAAACCATTTTCACTGCAAATTGTGCAGTTTGCCATGGTCCGGCCGGAGGTGGCTTAATTGGCCCTAACCTAACCGACGAATTCTGGCTGCATGGTGGTGGAATCAACAATGTTTTTAAAACCATCAAATACGGTGTTCCGGCAAAAGGAATGATAAGCTGGGAAAAAACGCTTACACCGAAACAGATCAGCGAAGTAGCCAATTATATTTTATCGCTCGAAGGCAGCAAACCGGCAGGAGCCAAAGCAGCCCAAGGTGAAAAATATGAACCCGCAACGAAATAAGAAAGATGCCGCAAAAAAACAAGACCGATCAGCAAGGCAAAGGCCGTAATTTTCTTTATCCAAAGAAACCTTCGGGCAAGTTATACACCTACCGTAAGTGGGTAAGTTATGTACTCTTGCTTTGCCTGTTCAGTTTTCCGTTTTTACAGTTTAAAGGCGAACAGCTGGTGCTGCTCAACTTCATTACCCGCAAATTTGTATTCTTCGGCCTCATTTTCACCCCACAGGATTTTTATCTCTTCGCCTTTGCGATGCTGATTTTTATTCTTTTTGTGATCTGCTTTACCGTTGTACTGGGCAGGCTTTGGTGCGGCTGGGCTTGTCCGCAAACCATATTTATGGAGATGGTTTTCCGCCGTATCGAATACTGGGTTGAAGGCGATGCCATACGCCAGAAAAAACTGGATACACAAGCCTGGAATGCAGAAAAGGTTTTCAAAAAATCAGTCAAGCACCTGTTGTTTCTGCTTATTTCTTTTGCCATTGCCAATACCTTTCTGGCCTACCTTATCGGGAGCAATGTGCTGTATAAAATTATTACCGAACCGGTATCGGCACATATTTCGGGTTTCATTTCCATCTGTTTGTTTACTGCCATTTTCTACATCGTTTTTGCTTATGTGCGCGAAATTGTTTGTACAGTTATTTGTCCTTATGGCCGTTTGCAAGGTGTTTTGCTCGATAACCAGAGCTTAATTGTAGCATACGATGAAACACGCGGCGAACCCCGTGGCAAGCTGTTAAAGGATAACAGTAATTTAAAAGGCGATTGTGTAGATTGTAGCCTCTGTGTACAGGTTTGTCCTACTGGCATCGATATTCGCAAGGGTACACAACTCGAATGTATCAATTGCACGGCCTGTATTGATGCCTGCGATGAGGTAATGATCAAAATTAACAAACCCAAACGCCTTATTGGCTTTTACAACAGCGATTTCATTAAAACACGCACACCTTTCAAAGCTGGTTTAAAAGCTTATGGTTATGCCGCTGTACTGTTTGTAGCCGTGATCTTGTTTTCATCGCTCATTTACAACAGGCAAAATGTAGAAACCACGGTATTAAGGGCAAGCGGTACTTTGTATCAAACCCGTGCCGATGGCAGCATCAGCAATCTTTACAATGCCGAATTGATTAACAAAACCAACCGCGATATCAGCTTTAGCTTTAAATCGGCCAATAAAACCGATAGTATTTTGTTTATCCAAAGCGAAACCCTACTGCCTAAAGAAGGAACGGTACAATTAACTTTTTTCCTGATCAGAAAACCGGGACAGATTAAAAGCTACAAAACTGAGGTGGCTTTTGAGGTAGTAGCCGATAAAAAAACAATCAGCACCGCAGCTACCAGCTTTTTTGCCAATCCAAATTAAACAAAAACGATATGAACTGGGGAAATAAAATTATGCTCACCATGGCCGCATTTATAGTTTTTATACTGGCTTTGGGTGCTTACATGCTCAGCAAACAGGGGAATGATACACTGGTAGAAAGCAACTATTACGAAAAAGGGCTCCGTTACGAAGAAGAATACCGTTTAAAAGCGAACACCTTTTCCGATCATGCCGAACCAGTAATCACTGTAAATCCCAGTCAGGTGATTATCCGGTTAAAAGACAGTGCCAGCTACGCACTGGTATTAATGCGGCCCTCCAACGCTAAAGCCGATAAAAAACAGGTGGGCAATACCATTGGTAATGATCACCTCATTTTACTGGAACGGAAACCTGCGGATAAGGGCCTGTGGTACCTCGATTTAAAATGGGAAAGCAAGCACAAACATTACCAGTATAAAAAAAGTATCGCCCTGTAATGAACAACCTGCCACTTGCATTTTTAATGGGCTTACTCGGAAGCCTGCATTGTGCCGTAATGTGCGGCCCGCTGATGCTTTCTATGCCCCTCGAAAAGAAAAGCAGCTGGCAAGCGGCCTGGGGCTTGTTGCTATACCAATTAGGCAGGGTTTTTACCTATTCAGTGATGGGAGCTATTGCTGGCTGGCTCGGCAGCACCTTTAATCTGGTAGCTAACCAAAAAGCACTCAGCATTAGCATCGGTTTGCTATTAATTGTGTTTACCCTTTTGCAAATGCGGGCAGCTTACAGCCAAAAGCTCAGCGCAGTTCAGTTTAAACTAATTCATCCCATTGCCAAATTGATGGGCAAACTCATGGGCCTACCCTTCTGGCAATTTATGGCGGGTATGCTCAATGGTATTATTCCCTGCGGTATGGTTTACCTAGCTTTGGCTACGGCTGTTAACGGCGCATCGGTAAGTAGTGGTTTGCAGTTTATGTTCCTTTTTGGTTTAGGCACTTCGCCTTTATTGATGATGATTTCGCTGGGCGGTATTTACCTTAAAAAATACATCAGGTTTAATACCAAAAGGCTTATCCCCTGGTTTATGTTCTTTATGGGGGTATTGCTTTTGCTCCGTTCCGCTGAGCTGGGTATCCCTTTTATTTCGCCCAACATGGGCACACACTTTAACGGAACGGTACTTTGTCGTTAATCAGTTAAAAGATTTAAAAAGAAAGAGGCTGTCTCATTTTTTTTTGACAGCCTCGAATAGCGTTTTTTTTTTTGCAAATATCAGTCTTGTTTCACCAAATTTAGAACGCTTGCGATTCTTCGTAGTTAGGGCCATACAGCGCTGGCACTTTATTTCCCGTTGCCCTGAGATGTGAGATCATCTCTCCCCGATGATGGTACAAATGATTATAAAGAAATCCTCTGATTACCTGAATCTTCGGCATTGCTGGCATAAGTGGACTACCTCCTGCCGACATTGTCCAAGTATTCATATACTTAGATTCATCTGAGTTTTCGATTACGGTCTTTGCCCTGGCAACATTTTCTTCAAACTTAGCCAGGATATTAGCGGCTTTACTGATATCACCTTTATCATACTTATAAGAGCCCATATCAAAATCGTCCAGATCAAATGTAGGCCCATACCAGTTGTACACTTCGGCAATATGCGAGGCCAGCTGACCTACCGACCAAAGGTGTGGTTGCGGACGGTATTCCAATGCACTGTCTGGAATTATTGATAATAACTTTCTGGTGTTTTCAGCTTCATGCATAAACTCACCAATTAATGCTTGTTTCATCATTTTTATAATGTTTTGTTGTATATAAAAATAAGGAATATTTTGGATTGAGCTTGATTTTTGAGCATACAAAAGATCAAAATATTTGCATGGCCGGATCTGCTCAGAAACCGACATGCTGCGTTTTTACTCTACATGTAGTGGCACACTGGTTACTGCGATTACCTTCCAATCCCGCTCATATAATTTCCAAATCCTGGTGAACTTCAGCTTGCTTTCAAACGGCTGGTTCAGATAGCTACCCTCGATTTCTTTTGTAACTAACACAACAGCGGTATCTCCGAACGTATGCAACTGCTGATCTGAAACCGCTAAACTGGTAATTTTTAAATCCTGGCTAATATGCGGAGCCAAATCTTCTTTTTTGGAAAGCGTTACCCCCTGGTGATTAACAAATACCAGTTGATCGTGAAGTAATTCATCTAATACTTCCACATCACTACTTAAGATGGCGGCAACAAGCTGTTCTTCTAACTTTAGAATTTTACTTTCCATAGCTGTTTTTTCTGCTAAAGATATGAAAGCGCTAATCAAAATACCTGTTTTACACCTACAGCTAAAAAAAATCTTTTCACCACCTTAGACAACTAAGAACACTTTAGCAAACTGTCACGCTTAGGGTCAATTTATTTCATAAAAATCAATATGAATAACAGCCCATTCAGGGTCGTCATTACGAGCGTAGTGCAACGTAGCCGAGAAATCTGTCTCTATAGATTTCTCCGTTTCGCTACCGGTGAAAAACCGGCTGGCTTCAGTCGAAATGACGATTCTTCTGTTGGGTCTGTCAATGATAGCGAAGCATCTCTAAAAGATTAAATACCATCCCCTTAAATGCCCTCAGGTATCTAAGGTGGCCTTAACGTGGAGTAAATGTGGAATAAAGGTGGGGTGCTGTGATGTTTTTTTGGACTCTTAATCAGATCGATTAAATTGGGTCATCATCCCTTTGTTTAAACCAATATACAAAAATTATAGCTATCCAAAATGGAATTATTAAAATTGATGGGCAACTGGGCGATCTTGTTTTTACAAACGCGGAAGTAAGGATATTATAAGGCAAAGGCTACCCATACTGGCGCAAGTATTATTGCCACTTGCTTAAGAAATGGCCTGAATGTGCCTTTGTTAAGGCAATAAATCTGCTTTACACCTCCAACAACAATTTTTTTTCACCACCTTAGACAACTAAGACACCTTAGCAAACCATCATGCTGAGCAAAGCTAAGGATCTCTAAAAAACAAATAGAGTCGGGATTAATGCCCCTAACGAGATTATACTTTGAATCTAAGCGAAGAAACAGCTTCATCCCATGATACCTCAGGTAATTCAAATAAAGCCAAAGGAATTTGATCTTGGAACTTAAATTTACAAATTGTCGCCCACCCCATTGGTATACAATCAAAAGGTTTTAAATATTGTTCTGTTACATTTGTTAATTCAATTTGTCCTTCAAAGACAATTTGATTGCTCATATTTTCGATTCGATTAAAAATAGTTCCTAATGGAATCTCATATTCTGAATAAAGGCAATAAAGAATAACTTCTAACTTATTTAATACATCAAACTTTAAGACCTCTCTTAGTAAAGAGAAATCAGATGATGGAAACCTACCTGTAATTATAATATTTTCTCTTCCCATTATTCTATTTACAACTTAGAAACCTGCTTTTATTGCGATCCCCCCACTGAGGAACACACAATTTACTCAAAAACAAAAAAGCCTCTAAATTAATTTAAAGGCTTTTAATTATGTCGGGATGAGAAGATTCGAACTTCCGACCTCCAGCACCCCATGCTGGCGCGATACCTGGCTACGCTACATCCCGTTGATCAATTTGATCTGAAAAACGAACAAAGATAACATCCGGAACGAAAATCTCAAGAGCAGTCTCCAGATATTTTATTTTTTTTTATTTCCGCAGCATATTCCGGTATTCGGAAGGTTTCATTCCCTTTATCGTCTTAAAAAACTTATTAAAATTAGTGGGGTTGTTAAAGCCACTGGCATAACATACATCGGTTATGCTGTTATCTTCTGATTGTAAGAGCTTGCAGGCATGGCCAATCCTGATTTCGTTAATAAACTGGGTGAGCGATTTTTGCGCCCGCATTTTAAAAAAACGGCAAAAAGAATTGGGTGTCATGTTGCATAATTCGGCCACCTCTTCGAGATGAATATCGTTATGAAAATTTTTCATTAAAAACTGGTAAACCTTATTAATGCGGTTATTATCTTTTTCATCGTAATGGTTCTTAAAGGCTGCGCTCGAAAGGAATCTGTAATCTTTCGATTTAGCCAGTATTTTAATGATTTCGATTACCGAAATAATATTCCCAAAACCATCATTATTAGCGAGGCCCAGTAAAATTGGTTTTACCTTGTAAGTGGTTTCCTCATCAAAAACCATTCCCCGTGCAGCTCTCGAAGCAAGGTCTTCTACCTGTCGCAAAACCTCCTGATCATCGGTTAAGGTGTCGAAGAAATCGGCATTGAAATAAACAACAACCGATTTGACTGTTTTATCGTCCATATCTTCGTAACTCTTATCGTTCTGCCAAATGTGTGGCAGGTTTGGCCCCATCAATACCAAGTCATCATCTTCGAAATTCCCGATATGATCGCCAACAATCCGTTTGCCCTGACTCCGCTCAATCCACACCAATTCGCACAAATCGTGGAAATGGAAGGATGATATAAGCCGGTTATTATCAATATGTTTAATATGGATAGATTTCTCTCCTGAATGGTTGACATTAATCAGTTCAGATTTCATAAAATTTTCGAATTAAGCCCTTACAAGTAAACTAAATTAATGATAAATAGCAAAATACACCTATTCGAGGTAAAAAAGTTTAGGTTTTTACAATTATAGTTTTACAAAAGGAATTGGGGCGCCCGTACTTTTAGTATTAGTAAACTTTCGATTCTCTGGTATAAACTGTACTAGAGCTATCGGAGTTTTTTTTAACCAAAAAACAATATAAACTGTATGAAGAAAATTTTCCTAATTTGTTTTATTGTATTTCTATCCTCCGCGGTGTTTTCGCAAGATAAAATGCTTGTAAAAGGAACCGTAAGAAATACGAAGCAAGAACCGCTCACAGGCGTTAATGTGGGGGTAATCGGGCAGAACATTGTCGTAACAACCGATAATGAGGGCCATTTCATTATTCAAATCCCGAAACCAACGGGTGCAAGGCTAAGATTTAGTCTTGTCGGCTTTGCTACAATAGAAGTAGCAGCAAATGATCCCAAAGGACTTAACATTACATTAAGCGAAGATGAAAAAAATGCTTTGAATGATGTTGTAGTGGTAGGGTTCGGAACTACTAACGTTCGAAAAAATTCTACGGCTGTATCAACATTAAACCCCGAAAACGTAAAAACTTTGCCGGTTGGAGACATGGGAACTGCTTTACAAGGAAGAATTCCAGGTGTTATTGTTCAGCAAGGAAGTGCCGAGCCTGGCCAAAACGGCGCAAGTATATCGATCAGAGGTAATGGCGAGCCAATGTATGTTATAGATGGTTTTATTTCTACACGAGCACGTTTTCTAACCTTAAATAAAGCTGATATAAACTCCTTAACTGTACTTAAGGATGGCGCCTCGACTGCGGTTTACGGTATGAACGCGGGTAATGGAGTTATTGTAATTACCACTAAACAAGGACAAGCCGGTAAGCTGGAAATTGACTATCAGGCAAATTTTGCGTTCAATATGCTTTCATACCCTACGAAACGGTTTGATGCTTACCAACATGCTGTAGCCATTAATAACCTTAACCAGGCCTTGGGGCAAGGAACTTATTCTTTTAAAACCCAGGCAGAGTTAGAAGATATTAAACAACATTTATCTGATTACACCAACTGGGAAAACGCGTTACTACGCAAATTTGCTCCTCAGGCAGAACATTCCATTACTATAAATGGTGGTACTGAGAAGTTGAGATTTTCAGGAAGCTTGAATAAACTGGGGCAACAAGGCATTTATAAATTTAACTCCTTAGATTATGATCGTTACAACTATAGATCGAACGTAGGTACAACATTTGATAAAATTGGTTTAACTTTTGATTTTAATATCAATGGTACACTAACCGACGAAAAATATCCACCGGCAGGGGCTGGAACAATATTTTCACGTTTAAGAGATAGAAATCCTTTTGAAAAGCCATTTACTGCAGCTGGCAATATTTCCAATCAATTTGATAATCCGGCACTTCAGCTACTCAGTCCAGGATATATTAAATTAAGAACTGTTTACAATCAATTGGGTGCACAATTAACCTGGACAGTGCCCGGAGTGAGTGGTTTAAGTTTCGGCTTCAACGGAAATTACAATATTGAATCGCTAGACCGGGTTGACTGGATCCAAACAGCTACATATTTTGATGAGGCTGGTAATGCAACAAAGGAAATACCGGCAAACATTGGTGTTAACAGATCTTCGTATCTGACAAGCAGGTTCGATGTTAACGTAAGAGCAGATTACAAAAAAACCTTATTTGCAAAACATAATATTGAGGCTACAGTAGTTCAAACGCAGCAGCACACCTACAGCAATACACTTGGTGCGGGTACAAGAGGTTTTACAGTTACCGAAATTAAACAAATTCAGAAAGGAGATGCCTCATTAATTACGGCATCGAACACAGAAGGTGAACAAGCATGGATGGGCTATGTTGGCCGTTTCCATTATGATTACGATAGAAAATACCTTATTGAATTTGCTGGTCGTTATGATGGATCTGACAATTTCCCTAATGGCAAAAGATGGGGATTCTTTCCATCCGTATCTGCAGGATGGGCAATTTCTGAAGAAGGTTTCTTCAAAAAAATAAAAGATGGTAATGTGCTTAATTTCTTAAAATTAAGGGCTTCTTATGGTCAGGTGGGTATAAATGGTGCAGATCATGCTGCCTATGCTTACCTACCAACCTACAACTATAACACAAATGCTTATGTAGTTGATGGCCAGTTACAAAACACGGTTAGTCCTGGTCCTACCCCGAGTGTCAACATCACCTGGTTCGATAGAACAAAATATGATGCGGGTTTAGATTTCTTTATGTTTAAGAATAAACTCGAAGGTTCTGTCGATTATTTCTTTGAAAAAACTAAAGGTTACCTCGCTTCTGCAGCTTTCCGTTATACCGATCCCATTGGATATGCTTTACCGCTTGTAGTATCGCAGGCTGAAGATAGAATTGAAGGCATTGATGGAAGTTTAAGGTATAAAACTAATATTGGTCGCGTTAATTTCAATGCTGGTTTCAATTTCACTTATTACAGATCTTTTGCTTTTAAAACCAACGAAGATAGTGTTACACTTGCCAACCCACGTATACGGGCACAAGGAAACGAGAAATTTTATGTTGGAACGGGCTATGTTGGCGCTAAATTTTATACCAATGCACAAGACATACTCAACAGTCCAAAGCGTATCACTTCAAGAGATCTTCAACCCGGAGATTTACAATATGAAGATGTAAATGGCGACGGAAAAATAGACGGACAAGATCAAAAAAGATTTGGACATAACACTTCTCCAACTTTTGTTTACGGAATAGATTTGGGTGCAAACTATAAAGGCTTATCTGTTGCAGCAACCATTCAAGGTACGGGTTCAAGAGAAACCTATATGGGAAGTGCGGCAATGGGTGCTGAAGGTGAAAGACGTTTGGATTTTCAATTCCAATCTGACGTTTGGACACCCACCAATCCTAACGCTACATTTCCAAGAGCAGGAAATGCATCTTTAAACGATAACAACAACTATGCATCATCTGATTTCTGGGCTAGAAATTCTACCTATGTGAGGTTAAAATCTGTCACTTTATCCTATGATTTTAAACACGCCGTTCTTAACAAACAAAATTGGATCCGCAACCTGTCTTTATTTGTATCGGGCATGAATTTGTTCGCTTTTGGCCCCTCAGTAAAATACGGCGACCCTGAAGCAAACAGTTTTGATGGCTACGCATATCCGATGATGAGAACATATTCAACAGGCTTTCAACTAGGTTTTTAAATCTATATAAAAATGAAAAAAAATATTATAATCTGGGTTTTAGGGGTTGCAGCTTTGCTTCCACTATCGTGTAAAAAGTTTCTCGATACCCAACCTTACGATAAAATAACAGGAGAACAAACCTGGGCAAGTGAAAATTTAACCACCGCTTTTATTTATCAGATATATGCAGATGTGCTAGGCAATAATACCTGGTTATCTGCTTACAGCACGGGTAACGCAGCCCGGTCAGAAAGTTCAACAAAAAATGCAATGACCGGAACATTAAATAGTGCTTATTGGTCAAAAGACCGTGCAGATTTGATGACAAAAAACGATAATTATGGCTGGTTGAGCTATAGTGTTTTGTGGAAAATACATACGGCAATGAAAAACATTCAGGCCAGTAATTCATTTGGAGCAGATTATAAAAAACGGGCATTGGCAGAGCTGTATTTTCTACGCGCAGCACACTATTTTATGTTCGCTAAACAATATGGTGGCTTACAAATAATTGATCGCGAATTATCTGAAGAAGACAATTTACAGATTCCAAGAAAAACAACAAAGGAAACCTACGATTTCATCATTAGTGATTTGGATAAAGCAGCTACCGATCTACCTGCGGTAAGTCAACGTGGAAGAGCTTCCTCAATGGCTGCCAACGCCTTATTAATGCGCGTTAGCCTACAGGCAGCAGCTTATGTAGATGGTGGAACTGCAAACAGTACCTATTATGATAAGGTTATTTCAGCCGGTACAGCACTAGGTTTAAATGCAACTGGTAGTCAGTTGAGTCCGTATTTTGATATGTTTAGAAAGTATGAAACTGCCATTGCCTCAAGAGAAATTATTTTATCATTTGAGCGGAATAAAATCAACTCTTCGTTATACGATACCCCAATGCAATATCAGGGCTGTTGGTCTACGGGCAAATTTTCTACTTACGCAAAAACAAACTTTCCTATTTCGGTTACCATGAATTTTTGGGGAATGGATGGCGGAGCCTGGCCAACACAAGATTTGGTTGATGATTATTTAGTTAAAGATATAGACGGAACGATTAAACCATGGCAAAATGCTAGCTATGTAAACACCGGCAGTAGCGTAGACGAAAAAATGTATTTTACTGCTACCAAAAAGAGAGATTTAAGATTTTATTCTTCTATTCTATATGATGGTTGTACCTATTTTAACGATCAGGTTAAAGTATATTTTAGAAGAGATGGTAATGTTAGCAACGCCAACAGTAAAATAAACGAAGGTTCTCAGGCAGAGTATGGTTACGTAGCTGGAAACACAGAGAATTATAACTCTTCTACTGGGTATGGCATGTTGAAATACTTTTATACCCATGTTTTAAGTGTGCCAAGTCCTGGCGATCAAAAATTAGATTATTGTTATAGCGTACTGAGATATGGAGAGGCCTATTTAAATATGGCAGAGGCCTATTTAATGAAAGGTGATTTAATAAATGCTAAAAAATATATGGTTCCGACGATGGTTAAACATGGTGGATTTGATGAGGCACAAGCCAACGCCTATTTGGCTCCCTTATCGGGCAATGTTTGGGGAAATACTTTATTTGAGGCATATAAAAGAGAAAGAAATGTAGAAATGGTATACGAAAACAATGATCGCTACTGGTCTTTGTTGAGATGGGGCATGCGTACCAGTGGTGGTGTTAAAAACGGAGAATATGCAACCGGAGGCTATATTATACCCGATTTAACAGGTCCGCTGCGAGGTATTCGAATTGCCCGAGATGGCAACAGCTATAGCTTTTTTACTGATAACAATGTGGTTGGTGAAGCTAAATTTACTGCCAAACGTTATTTATTGCCAATAAATGAAACATTCAGGTTAAAATCTGGTGTTGCACAAAATCCAGGATGGGATTGATTTTGAAACAAATTAATGAGAAAAAGATGAAAAAGATTATAAAATCGTTTTTAAGTATAATTGCACTTGTAGTTATTTCAGTATCTACCGGATGTCTAAAGCGTGGGATGGAAGATTTAAAAAATTCCAATCAAAATACATTGTCTACAGTAGATTACACCTACAGATTTTTATATGATGATGTGATAAAAGAAGGAACTCCTAATCAGGAAAACTTAAAGGATCGCGTTTGCGAAGTTGTATTTAAAAAAGTAAGTACACCAATAACTGTTAACGGCAAAACTGGTTTTAGTACAATACTTACCTATGATGCAAATTCGGTACTGAAAGCCGGCCCTACCGGTAAGGTAACCAAAGCAGATTTGTATGCAAAGTTTCAAACTTTAATAGCAAACGACCAATTGAATAAGTTATGGGTCTACATTACTGTTCCAGACGCATCTATGGTAACGCCTTTGGAAGATGCTCCAAAACTTGGAACACCTGCAGATTTCTCAAAAGATCGTTATTACCGTGTTACTGCTGCAGATGGCTCTTCAAAAGATTATGTGATAAGAACAATTAAAGGTTTCTAAGAGGAACTTTTACAGTCCCTAAAAAAGACACTTTTAAACGCTAGTATTTTAAAAAACTATATCCAGCGAAAAATAAAAGCCTTATAGACTTAGATAGTTAGTTAGTGAACGGGGCCCAGCAGTGGATACTGCCTGGGCCCTTTTAGTATAAGTGAAATACTTTTTAATAATCCCATATTGCAGTTTTACGCTACAGAACTATCTTTTACTACAACAGAAGTGCCTTTGAGTATCTCCGGGTGTATTAGCAAGGTACGGAACGACATTTTAGTACTTCGGAGTGTATTTTTTCTACTTCCGAAGTACTTTTAAATAGCAGCTGGGAGAGTTTTAAGTTATGGGCCTATTTAACGGATGTTAATAACCAATAACTTATGCGAATTAAAAGAAGAGTATATTAAAAAACAAGGTAATGGCAAGCACAATCATGCCCAGATATAGCGGATTAGTATACCAGGTTTTGCTTTTTAAATCTTGTTTAGGTGTTAAACTATACACCAGGCCAACCAGTTCTTTTTCATCTTTTGCTTTGGTAAATAAGCTGATGGCAATGGTAAACAACATACACACAATAAAGGAGATTGATGCAATGGTAAAGGCTTGCCCGGTTGCGGAATAAAAATCGAACGCATGAAACAGCCAGCCTCCTTTGCCCTCGGCAACTGATAAACCATGGGTTACAGCCGCAGCAACTGTACCTAATAGCAAGCCCCAGAATGCGCCATGGCCAGTGCTACGTTTCCAGAACATGCCTAAAAAGAAAGTGGCAAATAACGGCGCATTAACGAAACTGAATACGAGCTGCAACAAATCCATAATACTATTAAAGCCCCGGGCTACGTAAGCTGTGGCAATAGAAATCAGGATGCCGGCAATAGTAGTAGCCTTGCCTACCATTAAATAGTGCCGGTCTGAAGCATTCTTTTTGATGTGTGTTTGGTAGATATCGTAAGTAAATACGGTATTAAAAGCGGTAACGTTACCAGCCATGCCACTCATAAAAGAAGCAATTAAAGCAGTAATGCCCAGGCCAAGTAAACCTGTGGGATAAAGCTTTTGTAAGAGTAAAGGCAGTACCATATTGTAATCTTTATCGCCGTTTACATTTACCGGCAACTCAAAACCGCTGTACTGACCTTGCAGGGCCAGCAAAATAATACCGGGAAGAATTACAATGGCAGGCATTAATATTTTAGGGAAGGCAGCCAAAACAGGTGTACGCTGCGCTTCGTTCAGGTTTCGGGTGGCCATGGCGCGCTGTACTACTAAAAAATCGGTACACCAGTAGCCAAAAGCCAAAACAAAGCCTAAACCAAAAACCATACTAAAGGCATCTACCCCCATCGGGTTGTTGGCCGTGCTATCCAGACCTTTCCAAACATGGAGCTTAGCCGCATCTACATGCTGCAGAATACCGTCAATCCCTCCAGCTTTATCTAAACCGATGTAAACCAATGGCGCTATGCCAATAATGATGAGGAAGAATTGCAGCACTTCATTGTAAATTGCACCTGTTAAACCTCCTGAAAAAGTATAAATTAATACCACACCCGCAGCCAGCCAGATAGACAGGTCGAAATCCCAACCTAAAATCACTTTCATTAACATGGCCAGGGCATACAATGAAACGCCTGATGAGAAAACCGTCATAGCGGCAAAAGTGAGGGCGTTAAAGGTCCTTGTTTTTTCGTCGAAACGTAGTTTTAAATACTCTGGAACACTCCGGGCTTTACTGCCATAGTAAAAAGGCATCATGTATACGCCTAAAAAGATCATGGCCAAAGCAGCGCCCAGCCAGTAAAAGTGCATTGTGTACAAACCATATTTGGCACCATTTGCTGCCATACCCAAAACCTCCTGAGCACCTAAATTAGCAGAGATAAAGGCCAGGCAGGTAATCCACAACGGGATATTGTGCGAGCTGAGCAAAAAATCATTACCCGTTTTTATTTTCTTTTTAAGCACTAAACCGATACCCATTACCAGTATAAAATAAATGGCAATAATCAGGTAATCGAAAAATTCCAGTTTCATATCAAACAGTATTATTTGGTTAGTATTATTTGTTGTTTGGCCAAAGCCAATTGCTATAGATGTGACTTGTAGGGTGCGGCGGGAAGTCCTGTTACGTTTAATTTCACCAAAAACAAGGAGCCACTGTGTGGGTATTGCTTTAATTCTTCTCCATTTAACCCCTCTTTTGCCGTAGTAATCAACATCTGGTTCATCAGTTCGCCGCCAAAAGCACAACTGGTAACATGGGGCGCATTAATTTCGATCTTTCCTATGCAAGTGCCATTATGTGGGTTATACCTGTTTACACAACTGCCACCCCACATGGCCACCCAAAGCATCCCCTCATTATCAATGCACATCCCATCGGCCAGTATATTGGGGCCGGGTATTTCTACCACAACCCTTTCGTTGCTGATGCTACCCGTAGTTAAATCGTAATCGAAAGCTTTAATGTGATACAAAAAGCTGTCTATGTAATATAAAGTGCGGTTATCTGGTGACCAGCAAATACCGTTAGACACGCTAGTGTTTTTTATTTTTTTGACCAGTTTACCATTGTAACGGTAAAGATTTCCGGCATGCTGCCTGGCATTAACATGCATGGTACCAACCCATAGCCTGCCAAGCGCATCGCAGGCACCATCGTTACTCCTGTTTTCTTCATCCTCTTTAAACTTAATCAGACTTTGTGTTTTGCCGGTTTCAAAATCCAATAGGGCAAGCTCGCCTTGTAAGGCCACTAAAAGTTTACTATCGGTAGCCGGAGCCAGCATGCCGGGCATTTTTACTGTTTTATGGGTTATCAATTTCCCATTTAAAGGGTTGCAGGTACCAATTAATTTACCTTTGATATCGATAAACAAAAACTTTTGCCATTCTGCATGCCAACGGGCACCTTCGCCTAAAGTTAAATCGGCCTTGTAAATTAAATCCGGCTTCCAAATCTCCATCATACATTTTATATCTTACATTTCCCCTCTTCCATTTTCCATCTCACCTCTTACATCTTCCACCCTAACTATCCTGCATTAGCGCACTTCTGCCTCCATCAACCAAATAAGTAACCCCCGAGGCAAAAGCAGCATATTCGCTAGCCAAAAACACACACCAACCACCTATTTCTTCTACGGTGCCGATCTTTTTTACAGGGTGAAGGTTTACGGTGCGCTGTCTTTCCTCTTCCGGATTTTCGAAACCATTAAACCATTGCTGGTTACCCGGTGTATCGATAAAACCTGGCGCAATGCCAACGGTTCTGATTCCCGGCCCCCATTCTATAGCCAGGCTCCTAACCAAACCCGTTAGGGCAGTTTTAGCCACACTATAAGGTGCACAGCCCGGTATACTGGCGTAGGCATGGTTGGAGGCCATGATAATAATTACCCCAATATTTTCTGCCAGCAGGGGTTTACAGCTTTTGGCGAGGCGCCAATGTGCGGTTAGGTTTAAATCGAGGTTAAACTGCCAGTCTTTTTCGCTGCTGTTTGCTAAATCGGTAAATACATTTTGCCCTGCGTTGGATACTAAAATATCAAGACGGCCATAGTCGCTGGTAATATCGGCGACCAGATTTTCAATCTCTTCAGCTACTGCCATATCCGCTTTAAAATAATCAGTATGGGCATCGTAAGATTCCATTTCGGCTAAAAACCGCTGGGCTACATCACTCGTTTCGCTTTGCTCGGCACAACCAATTACTGTGCAGCCGGCTTTGGCCATCATTTTGGCAATTCCCAAACCAATACCTGAGGTAACACCGGTTACCAAAGCTATTTTTCCTTTTAAATCTATCGTTAGTGCCATAATATTTATTAAACATAGAAACCTGCCCTGGGTGTTAAAATCCCCGGGTGTTTTTCCATTTCTTCTTCAATTAAATCTACTCCTAAACCTGGTCTGTCGCTCAGTTTTAAATGGCCGTTCTGCACCATATCTGCGATGGGATGTGTAATGATTTCATCGCGCCACGGCACATCGTTAAACATAAATTCCTGTCTGAAAAAATTAGGTACCGAAGCGCAAACCTGCGCCGAAGCCAGTGTAGAGAGTGGTCCGTTAGGGTTATGCGGTGCCAGCAATACATTATAAGCTTCCATCATGGTTGCCATACGTTTCATCTCTGATGGGCCTCCGCAGCGGGTAATATCGGGCATCATTACATCGCAAATGTGTTTTTCCAGGACATCGCGTATACCGTGACGGGTATAATGGCGCTCGCCCACGCAGATAGATACGTTTGCCGGAATCCTATCGCGCATGGCTTTTAAGGTATTGGCATTTTCGGGCCCTGCAGGTTCCTCGTACCAGGTAATATTGAGTTCAGAGAGCCTTTGCGCCATGGTAACGGCTACACGATAATTGAGCATAGCATGGGTTTCGATCATGATATCGAAATCAGGGCCAACCGCATCGCGTACGGCCTTACTTACATTAAATGCCAGATCTTGCTGAGCTACTGTGAGCTGCAGGTTCGACGATAAGTCTTCGCCATATAAATAATTGGTATGTGCAAAGGGATCGAATTTTAAGCCGGTAAAACCTGCTGCTTTAACTTTTTGTGCCTGCTCTGCGTAATCTGCTGCATTATGGCCGCCACCTGTAAACCAGTAATTGGCATACAGTAAAATATCTTTTCTAAAAGCACCACCTAGCAATTCGTAACACGGTACGCCCAGTACTTTTGCCTTTAAATCTAGTAATGCCATATCTATACCACTAATGGCACACATACTGGCACCAAATGGCCCCATCCAGTTTAAATCGCGGTATAGCTTTGTCCAGATAAAATCGGTTTTCATCGGGTCCAGGCCAATAATACGCTCACCAACATGTTTGGTAGCTTCGAAAACAATGGGGCTGCCCGGCCAGTTGGTGGCTTCGCCCACACCGGTGTGGCCGGTATCGGTATATATTTTTAATAATGTCCAGTTGTACTTAACTCCTTCAACCAGCCATACTTTTACATCAGTTATTTTCATTTTTGTGTTTTTATTTTAATCCCTGTTGTGGGATGGTATTATTTGTTCTTTCTAAAAGGTTGTGTCAATATTAGTAACAGCCTCTCCGAGGTCGTCATTTCGAGCAGAGTGCAACGTAGTCGAGAACCACGTTAGTGCTCAGCAAAGCTAAACCTGCCTCTATAGATTTCTCCCCGCCTGTACGGGCAGGCGTTCCGCTGCCGGTGAAAAACCGGCTGGCTTCAGTCGAAATGACGATTCTTCTATTGGGTCTGTCAATGGTAGCCTGTCGAAACGCCTTGTACTGTGTTAAGAAAAGTCCTTCGACAGGCTCAGGATGACAATTCTACGTTTACCACACAACTCAAACATGAACAACCTATTGCAATCTAAATTTAACACTTCCTTTTAGTGTTTTTCCTTTAATACTGATGCGACTATCGGTAAAGGGGCTGCCATAAAACGGCTCTGAACCATTATTCGAGTAATCAGCTATCAATAATTGTATTTTTTCGTCCTGCAGCCAGCTGCGCGATGCTTGCTTGCCATCGGATTGGATAAGCAGACTGTTAAGGCCATTGTTCAATTGAGCCCGAAGAATTTGCTGTTTAGTCGATCTGAAGTCGTTCGATCCCATTTCGTTGGCATCGTCTTTCCAAAGTATGGCACCTGGTCTCCCAAATTCTTCTACAGCGGGCAACCATCTGGCATTTAATTTAGCTGTTCCCTTATCGCGGGCAATATCTTCTGGTGCGTAAATGCTGAACTCGCCTTTACGTTTCCAGTTCAATTCATCGAAAGTTTTAGGCAGCTGAAAAATCATTCCATATTGATAAGGTTTTTCGAGGCTTGTTTTTACTTCGTAATCTACGCGGGTATTGCCATCGCCAGAAAAGGTATAGGTTAAATTGCCTTCACCATTGGTATAGGTAGCTTTTATTCTGAAGATAATGGCTTCGGCAGTTTGATCGACCTTAATTGTATTGGCAAAAATGGTGTACAGGGGATAGTTTTTAACCGGATAAATATTATTCTGATAGGTTTCGCCTGCTACATTGGGTTTGCCCCCATCTTCGCTGTTCATGCTTACCAGGCCAAATACAGGTCCCTGGCTTAAAACTTTTTGACCTTTAACCGTTGCTCCTGATATGATACCGTTAATTTTGTTGATGGTATAATTTACATCGCCCTGAGTGATAAAATAGGCCATTTCATTTTCAGTAAACGATAAAGCAACCTTCCTGCTTTGCTCCTTTTCTTCAACTGGTTTTAAAACAATCAGTTCTTCATTTATAATGTTACCTGATGGATCTTTAAATGAAATATAAACTTCTTTTGTATCGGCTTTTACAGGCACCTGCAATGTGCCTTCGCCATGTGGTTTAATGGCCGAGCTTAACCGAATCGGCTCACCATCAACCTTTGCATTAATTTCTACATCGCTCAGTGAGATAAAATCGTGACGGTTTTCTATCTGCAATACCAATTTACCATTTTTAACCACCGGTTGAAAAACGTTTTTAACTACAACAGTTGCATAAGCCTTTTTCATGCCCCAGTATTCGGGTTTCAATCTACGCCAGGCATCAATTGGCCCCCAGGGTCCATAGCCTACAATATTGCCATCGGGCAGGTGAAAAGTATCATCGATACCGCTCCATATGGCACCACCTAAATTTCCCTTGTGCACATACATGCTATCGTACATTTTAACCAACGACGGACCGAAACTAGCCCTTACACCCGGGTCGGTTAGCAACTCGCGGCGGTTATAGGTACTTAAATGGGCATATTCGCCAAATAAAGTTGGCCTTTTCATGGTATCGGTAGCTTTCGGCCCGTTAATGCCCGGGTAGTGGTAATTGGCAATATCAACCTTGTTACCTCCATTGTTAAAACCTCCCCAGCATTGATCGTGGAATGAAATGGGGCGCGTAGGATCTAATTTTTTGGCCTCGCGGTAAACTTTATCCCATAAAGGGCTCCAGTAACTTTCGTTACCCAGGCTCCATATAATTACGGAAGGGTGGTTTTTAGCTGCCTGCATTTTTTCGATGTTAGCGGCCAGCATGTAGGGGTAGAATTTTTCGTCTTTATAATTCCACAATTTCCAGATGGGCGAAGCCCCGTGCTGAATCCAGGTTAAAGAGCTTTCGTTCTCTACAAATAAACCTATACTATCGGCTATGGCTAAAAACCTTTCGCTAGGCGGGTAATGCGAGGTGCGGATGTAATTGCAATTGGCCTTTTTAAATAATTCGGCATCTTTTAATTCCAGCTCATCGCTTATGGCGCGGCCGGTTAGCGGATGTACCGAATGACGGTTTACCCCCCTTAATTTTACAGGCTGTCCGTTTACCATTAACTGGTTTCCGTTTACCCTAACTTCTCTGAAGCCTACTTTTTGCCGGTTGGTTTGAACAGGCTTTCCGTCTATCAACAATACTGTTTGCAAATTGTAAAGGTATGGCCGGTCGGTATTCCACTTTAACGGATCTTTAACAGTAAAACTGCTTTCTGGTAATTTTTGTGCTGTTGCAGCACCAACCTGTTGTGCTGCTGTTGTTTTAAAGAGCACAACTTTGCCGTTTTGATCGGTTAAAGTGTAGGCCAGGTGTATCGAACTATTTCGCTGGCTTTTGTTATCGATAGTGGTATTTAGTATTAAAGTAGCATCTGTGAATTTTTCGTTTAAAGTGGTAACTACGGTGAGGTCAGAAATATTTATTTCTGGCAGGGCAAACAAAGTTACATTACGCAAAATACCACCAACAGTATGTACGGCATATTGCGAAGTACAGGCTAAAATATCGCTGATGGTATTGGCCTGCACCTCGACCTGCAGTAAATTTTCGCCATTTTTAAGGGCATCAGTAATATCTATTTCGAATGGAACAAAACTACCTTCGTGTTCGGCTAATTGTTTTCCATTTACTTTAACTATAGCATGCGAACTTACGCCGTCAAAACGTAATTTAATGCGGTTACCTTGCAAGTTTTTGGGTACTGAAAAAGTTTTGGTATAGGTTGCTGTTTCTCCGGTATTTACGGTGTAGCCTTGCATTACCCACTCTCCCGGCACTTTTATGGCCGAAGTTTTCGCCCTCTGGCCTGGAGCAAAAAGCCACTCTCCATTTAATGAAATAGCTGGTTTGCTATTGCCTTGTGTAACTGAAGGTATGGGCGATAAAGTACTGGCTATGCCACTGTTTTGTGCCAGAAGTGGTAAAACTGCACTATATATCAAAGCAAGCGTAAGTAACATTTTACGCCTTGTTTTATAGTTGTTAATTTTATTTAGGGTCATGATTGTTTAATTCTATTATTTAGTCGTCTTTTCGACTGGAGCGTAGCGGAATGGAGAAATCTTAGCAATTATTCATAAACAAAGATTTCTCCCCACCTGCACAGGCAGGCACTCTGGTCGAAATGACGGTAAACTTCCTATCTCAACTGAAGTATAACACTATCCTGTATTACATCGCCCACTTTTAGCGGCCGATCCATTTTTTCGGCGTGCCCTCTAAAAAACCTTTCGGCTCCCATGTTGCTATAGCCAGCTACCAGGGCTTTAATACCCACCGATTCTTTCCATGCCCTGACGTGCTGCTGTCCGTTAGCTGTTATTTTAAAAGAAGATGTTCCATTACTTAGAGCCGCTTTGTTAATATACATTTTTGTTGAACGGAAATCGTTGGTACCCAAATCATTTCTATCTAAACTCCATGGTGAAGCTGGTAATTTATTCGGACCAGCAGGTCCAGAAATTTCATTGACTGAGTTTAACCATGCTTTACCCACAGGCCTGCCAATATGATCGGCCGGGTAATAATCCCATTGGGCATTCCTGTTCCAATCCAATTCCTGAAAGCGCTCTGGCAAACCGAAAACCAGGCCCCACTGACGTGGATTAATCTCTTTTTGAATGGTGTACTTATAATCGATTTTGACGGTCCCATTGGCTGAAAAAACATAATTAGTGGTACCACTGGCTTCGCTGTAAGCATCGGTAACACTCAGTGTAAAACTATTTTTAGCTTTAAGCAGCTTAATATCTTTTACAATGCGGTTTTTACATACGCTGGTAAAGGGATCGAATTGCTGGCTTTCGCCTGTCATTTGTGTCCCTCTGCCCTCACCTGTTAGTGGTAAAACCATGAGCCTGGTGCCTGTATTCCAAACCGTTTTACCATTTTGGCTAACCTGTTCTACATCGCCACTGGCTAAATTGAACTGCACCTTTACTGTACCATTTTTGGCAGTTACAGTATTAGCGGTTTGGCTGTAGCTCCACTGTTCACTCACTGTTTTTTGTGCTGAAGTTAGATCGGTGATGGTGGGTACAACTGCGAACTCATAAATATCAATCAGTACACCGCGTGGATCGTAGACCTCAACGTTCATTTTATCGGCCGGAGCTGGTTTTTTAGGTACTGCAACATTGGCTGTTGTTTTACCATTCCTTTTTAAATCGGCTGTAATTAAACCACTTTCGCCTGCTAAACTCCAAACTATTTTACACTCGTTCAGGTTACTAAAGAGTAATCTGTTTTCAAGTTCGACGACAATTTTACCATCATTCCAGTTCTCGGCGAGTTTAATTTTTACCGGCGAATAGATTTTTTTCATGTGCCAGTATTCTGGTTTTGGTCTTCTCCAGCCATCAAGCGGTCCCCAGGTACCATAACCAACGGTTTTACCATTGGGTAAAAAGAAAGTATCGTCAATACCCGCCCAAATGGCTCCACCTAAAACTGCATCAGTACGGTACATGTTTTCCCACATGCTTTCGAAACCAATTCCCCAGGCATCGCGCACGCCTGGATCGGTGACCAACTCCAAACGGTTGTAGGCATTTAAGTGTACATACTCATCAAAAACAATTGGGCGTTTGTAATTGCGGTAAGTTTGTGGCCCTGTTGGTCCGGGATAATGGTGATTGGTAATTTCGAGGTCGCCCTCGTCGGCATCGGGTCCGTATTGGCTAAAGTTGCGTGGACGCGTTGGGTCGAATGCTTTAATCAGCTTAGCGGTTTCTTTGAAATACTCTTTGTATTTGCCGCTTTCGTTACCCATCGACCAGATTAATACTGAAGGGTTTGACCTGAAATAATTTACCATATCAACAGTCTGATCGACCATCAGGGTTTGGTAAATTTCAGTACCCGCCGGCACCGTAGTATTTTCGGCCCAGCAAAAAGGTGCTTCTACTTCTAAAAACATCCCCAGGCGGTTGCAGGCATCAATCAGTTCTTCGGCTGGTGGATAATGCGAGGTACGGAAATAGTTTACATTGCCCTCCCTGAAAAGCTCCACATCTTTCTCCCACATGTTTTCGCCTACTGAGCGGCCGCGTAAAGGCATGGTTTCGTGGTGACAGATACCACGCAGTTTAATGGGCATATTGTTTACAAAAACCCGGTTGCCCCTCACTTCTATCTGACGGAAACCGATGCTCCTGGTAATTACATCTTCGGTTTTACCATCCTGTAAAATACTCAATTTTACCACATACAAATTGGGGTGTTCGGTATCCCATTTGGCTGGTTTTGCCACATCGAAACTGATATTTTGTTGCAGGTATTCACCTTTAGCAATGGTTTGATTAAGTATAATTGTTTTTTCGGTAACCAACGTTGTTCCGTCTGCTTTAAACAGCGAAGCTTTGAGGCTCAGGTTGTTTGTTTTTCCATCTTGTTCGTTGGCAATAATTACATCAGTGCTGAGCGTGGCATTTTCGTAGTTTTTATCCAAAATGGTTTTAACATCGGCATAGGCAAAATTTACAGGTGCCAGGGCCATTACATACACTTTTCGTGAAATGCCTCCCAAGGGATGTACTGCATAGGTAGATGCGCTGGCCAATGAATCGGCTTTGCTTTCTGATTTTACTTTTACCAATAACTCATTGCTGGCTCCACATTTTACCACGTTGTTAATATCGATTTCGAAAGGTGTAAAACCTCCTAAATGCGATGCGGTTTTCTTGCCGTTAACCCAAATTTCGGCATCACTGTACACGGCATCAAAACGAAGTTTAATGCGTTTGTTTTTCCAGCTCGCAGGCACTTCGAATGTTCTCTGATAACCGGCATAAACTGAGTTTTTTACTTCAAAGCCCTGCATTACCCATTCGCCGGGTACCTGAATATTTTTATCTAAAGGTTGTGCATTGATATCAGCCGAAAACTTCCAGGTACCATCCAAAGCAATTTTATCAGGCTGTTTTGAGGCAGCAGGCGAAATCCGGTTGATTTTTATTAGCTGTTGATCGGAGCTTGTATAACTTATTTTTTGAATCTGGGCCTGCACCACACCTCCCAGCATCGTTAAAACGGTAAATATTTTATAAAATAGTTTCATTTGTGTGTGTTTGTTATGATTAAAATATATTTACATAATACCGTATTTATCGAATGCTTCTTTGGCACTCATGCCTTCCAAAATCTTTTTCTGCACCATTTTTTCTCCCCTTGCTTTTTCAAGTGCACGTACCATCACCTCAACTTCGTGTTGTTTGGGCACAATACAAACCCCATCTATATCGCCAACCACGATATCGCCGGGATTAACTAAAACTCCTTTAATTTCAATCGGTACCCTAAAATCGATTACCTTGCCCCGGGGTGCCTGGTCTTGTGCATAATTGCCGTAAGAAAAAGAGGGAAAATTCAGGTGCAATATTCCCCTGGTATCTCTCGAATAGCCATCCACCACTGCTCCTGCAGCACCTAAAATCTGTGCACGCGTACTCATGAGCTCGCCCCACAAGGCATAGTTTGGCGATGCTCCTGAACAAATGTAAACCTCATCTTTTTTCAGGTCATCGAGCGCCTCAAGCATTAAACCAAATGGCTTTTTAAGGATCGGATTACTGCTTTCAAATGCCGCACATTCCAGCACATCTGCCTCGAGCACGGTCATCGCCCTGCCTGCAACAAACATATCGGCACGTAAAGGTTGTATTTGTGGTGGCAAAAACTGGTGTAGAAGGCCCATCTTATCCATTATGTCGCCAATTACCGCAGTATAAAGTTCTGTTCTTATAATTTCAAAAAGCTCGTCGTCATTTTGCCATTCCATAGTATTCATTGTTATCAGCTTATTGTGTATCGGGATGTTGTATTTGTTTATGATTCAAAAATGGATAATTGGCAAAAAAAACCTTTAAGCATAGTTACCTACTTCTTAAACTTTTTTACCATAACTAAAGCCACAAAAGGAATAAAAAAGACAAAATAATTCACTTAGCAATTGAATCTCAGCCGATGATTTATTGAATCATCATATAAATTTATGCAAAAAAAAATAGCGACCAGGATAAGCCTGGCCGCTATAATCATTGTGTGTGCATAAGTAGATGCATTTTATTTTAATATCCGCTGTTTTGCTTTAAAACACCTCTAGATAGATCTATCTGGGATTGCGGAACAGGCATTAAATACAATTTATCAGTCCAGGTTCTAACCTGTATAGGTTTAACGGCATCGCTGATACTAAAAATAGATTTCATTACCTGTGGTGCAATTTTCCATCTTCTGATGTCCATGTAACGTTGTCCTTCTATGGCTAGCTCTACACGTCTTTCGTTTCTGATCAAATCTCTTAACGTTGTCTGGGTAGCATATTTAGTTCTGTCTACCACTGGCATACCAGCACGGGTTCTGATCTGATCTAAAGCATCGTATACTGAGCCATCAGGACCTGTTAATTCGTTCTTAGCTTCTGCATAGGTTAATAAAACCTCCGCGTAACGGATCAGGATGTTATTAGCGTGGTTATCGATCTGGTCGCGGTAAATTTTTGGATCAACCATTTTACGTACACTGTAGCCTGTTAAAGCGGTATTACCCGCGCCTTCTGTCCATTTAAAGACATAGCCATCTTCAATCGCATTCCATGGGTTTCCGTCAAATAAAATACTGGCATAAAAACGGGGATCCCTGTTTCTATATTCGTTTTTAAATGCCGGATCTTTGGCTTTATACCATGCTGCACGTTGCGCTGGCGTAGGTGGCGTAATTAAATCGCCTGTTTTATAACTTGGATAGCTGTTTACCAATTCTTGTGTTGGCGCAATAGAACCCCAGCCTCCTAAATCAGCAGAAGGTAACAGTGTATTTAAAGCATTAGGATCCTGTTGCGGAATGCGCTGTCTGTCTAAAATCACTTCCGAATTGCCTTCGTTTACCTGTTGAAACAAGGCTTCGTAGCTACGCAAACCTAAACGGAATTTTTTCTCATCATCGGCATTAGCAAAATCTACCCACACACTATAATCATCTTTTGCGTTAAGGGCATCTTCGGCAGTTACTTTAAACAAACTGTAACCGAGGGTCATTACCTGGCTTGCTGCATCGGCAGCCAATTGCCACTGACCTTCGTATAAGTGTGCACGTGCTTTTAAAGCCAGGGCAGCACCTTTGGTAATACGGCCTTTTTCGTTTGGTTTACCACCGCCATAGCTTTGTGGTAAAATTTTAGCAATGGCATCCAGCTCATCTACTACAAATTTTAATACTTGCGCTTTTGGTGTGCGCGGTATATTTTCTTCACCAAGCACAACAGTTTTAGTTTGTAATGGCACATCACCAAACTTGCAGATCAACCAGAAATAGGCGTTGGCCCTGATAAAACGAACCTCAGCTTTATAACGATCAAGCAAAGCCTTGTCAATAACGGTTACCTTATCGGCATTATCTAAAAAGTAATTGGCTCGACCTATTGCTGTAAAACCCCAGCCTGCATCTAAAGTAGAGTTTACATTACCTGATGATACGTCTGTTGCCGAACCTTCCCACGGATATTGTGCATGCGCGTTATCTGCAGCTGCATCATCGTATACCATATCATCGCCTGGCAACTGGTTGTAAACACCGTTTACAGCTAAGTAAACATCATTTGCATTTTTCCAGAAAGTAGCTTCCGACACCTGATTAAGGGGTGGCCTTTCTAAGAAATCCTTCTTACAAGAAACAAAAACACTTAATAAGAGTACACTTGTAACTATATATATCTTTTTCATTTTTCTAATCATTTTATAATCCAGCACTTAAACCAAACGACCATGTTTTAATACCCGGGTAACCTCCACGGCCTGAAGCAGATTCGGGATCGTAATCACCCAAACGTTTATCGGCCATGATGGTGAAAGGATTATTGGTTGTTCCGTAAATTCTAAGTTTAGATAAACCAATTTTTTTCACCGCATTTTGAGGTAAAGTATAGCCTAAAGTAATGCCCCTTACCCTGAAGTAAGAACCGCTAAACAGGTAAAATGATGAAAGCTGATTGATATTGTGACCTGCATCTGCAGTTAATAAAGTCCTTGGAAAATCAGCATTTGGATCAGGATTTTCTTTTGTCCAACGATTTAGCAACTGTACTTTGGCATTTGCACCGTTAAAAAAAGGTGTTGAAGCTTCCTGCCCCAAAGAGGTTTTAACTTTGGCTACACCATAAGTAAGGATATTAAAATCGAACCCCTTGTAAGATGCGCTTAAATTAAAGCCATAATTAACAAAAGGTACATCGTTACCAATGATTGTGCGGTCGGCTGCATTAATTACATTATCACCATTTAAATCTCTGTATTTAATATCACCTGCTTTGGTACGTGCATCCTGAAAGGCATGTGCTTTAACTTCATCATCGCTAACAAAAAGTCCGTCTGCCTGGTAGCCATAAAAAGATCCAAGCGATTCGCCAACTCTTTGAATAAACTGACCATCAAAGCGATCATTGTTGTTGTCGCCAATTTTGGTGATTTTACTTTTAATTAATGATAAATTACCGCCTACGCTAAATGTAAAATCTTTACCAATACGGTTATTATGGGTAACAGCCAGCTCAAATCCGGTATTACGGGTGCTTGCTGCGTTAGTAAAAGGTACTGTTAAAGGATAAGTAGCCAATGCTGCATTACGCAATAACAGATCTTTAGTATCTTTAATGTAGTAATCGGCAGTGATGTCTAATTTACCTTTAAACAAGGTAATATCTGCACCGAAATCGGTCATGTATACTTTTTCCCAAGTGGTAGTTGGCCATGATCCATCAGCCTGCCAGATCCCGTCTTGTGCGGTACCTTCAAAGCTATACTGGAAGCCAGCATTTAAGCGGTTAAAATAGTTACCAACAGCAACTACGTCCTGGTTACCCAATGAACCATAAGAACCGCGAAGCTTGAAATTATCAACCCAGGTGATGTTTTTCATAAAGTCCTCTTTTGAAACTACCCAGCCTGCAGAAAATGAAGGGAAGAAGGCCCTACGAACATCATCACGGAAACGTGAAGAATAATCGATACGGGCATTTACCTCTAACAGGTATTTATCGTCAAAAGCATAGTTAAAACGGCCAAACATTGAGCGCATAGACCACTCTTCGGCAGCAGTTCTGTTGGCTAAACCAAAAACACCTGCAATAATATCATCGCCATTGTTATCTGATAGCATATCTTCACCGTTACCTGAACCATTAATAATGGTACTTAAATCGTTATTAGGAAAATTTCTGCGGCCAAGAAATGCACTTCTAAGCACATTACTTTCTTGCGATGCACCTACAGTTACCTTACCATAATGTTTACCAAAAGTACGCTCGTAATCTGCTGTACCTTGTACCAACAATTCTTTTCTTTTAACCCAGTACTCTCTTAAATCGTTCTGTGTACCTTGTCCGGCTGGTAATGCAATCGGATTACCGGTTAAAAAGTTATTGATCGGAGTCATGGTATTGTTAAAAGCCGTACTGTTGTTATTGGTAAACTTTAACGAAACCAATCCATTAATAGAAAGGCCTTTTAATGGTGTTAATGTAGCGTTGGCAGCAGTTTGCAACAAATTATTACGGTTACTGCCTTTTGATGATTCGGCGATCATACGCGCCTGGTTACGGTATGGAATCGAGCTGCTGGCTACCGTTCCGTTATTTACCGAACCCCATTGGCCATTACTTTGGCGAAAAACACTAGTTGGCAAAGAACGGTTTAGCTCAGTCCACGATAAATTGCCTAAACGATCGAAAGCCTGGTTAATGAAAGAGATGTTAGTACCTACCTTTAAAATATTCTCTACTACTTTGGTTTCAGTGTTTAGCTTTGCACTAAAACGGTCCTGGTCTTTATTTGGAATTAATGATTCCTGAGTTAGATAATTTAAGCCTAAATAACTGCTGGTGGTTTTACCAGGTGCATTGATATTTAAATTCACATCACTTTGTGGCGCACTTGATCTTAAAACTTCTTTATACCAATCGGTATTTGGATATAAATCGGGTTGAGAACCATTTCTGTATAATTCTATTTGTGCCGGAGTGTACATTGGGCTACGACCAACATTGGTTAAAGCCTCGTTGTAAAGCGTAGTATAATCAACCGATCCTAAATATTTAGAGATGCGGGTGGGCGACTGCCAGCCATAATTAGCATTTAACTCGATACTTACTTTATCGCCTCCACCACGTTTAGTGGTAACCATAATTACACCATTGGCTGCTCTCGAACCGTATAGGGCTGCAGATGAGGCATCTTTTAGCACAGACATGCCAGAAATATCGTTTGGATTTAAGATGGCAAACTCCTGCGAACTGGCCGGGATACCATCAATAATGTAAAGTGGTGTACCTGCTCCAGCTAAACTACTTCTACCCCTGATATTTACAGCGGTACCTCCTGTGGCACTGGCACTCACATCGCCAGGGCGTTGTAAAATGGTTAAACCCGGTGAAATACCTTGTAAAGCATTTTGAATAGAAGTTACCGGACGCTCTTTTAGCTGTTTAGGAGTAATGGTAGCAATAGCACCTGTTAAACTTGATTTTTTCTGCGTACCATAAGCAACTACCACTACATCATTTAAATCGTTGGTTTGTGGCACTAAAGAGATTTTTAAACTAGCTGCTGCTTTTACTTCCTGGGTTTTATACCCCATGTAAGAAATAATTAATATGGCGTCATCTGCCACACCAACCAGTTTAAAATTTCCGTTTTCATCACTCGCAGCACCTTGTTCTTTACCTTTTACTTTGATGCTGGCTCCAGGTATCCCCTTGCCTATTTCATCTAAAATGGTACCAATAACATCAATTACCTTATTTACGGGCGTTTCCTGTGCTGTTTTATTGGCAGGAACCACATTTACAGGTCTCTCTTTCACCACAATGGTGTTGGCCTGTATAGAATATGTTAAGGGCTGATCTTTAAAACACTGGTTTAAAGCTTCGGCCAGCGAAACATCCTTAACTTCAATATTTACAGCTTTTGATTTTTTTAAATCGCTCTGGATGAAAAACACATTAAAACCGCTTTGGCTTTTAATGGCTTTGAGCACTTTTTGTAAGGATGCATTTTTCTCGTTAAGCGTAATGTTCTTTTGTGCAAAACTGCTCGCATTAACGTGTAAAAAAGCTACAAAAAGAAATAGAATGGTTAGCTTCATGGATAACAGAATTTTATGCTTTATACTGCCCGCGCGGTATAAATTAAAATCGTAAATTTTCATACATTTGTTAGGTTTTGGGTTGATATAAATGCCTTTAGCTGTTGCTATTGCATTTACAATGTTTTAACTATTTGGTTATCGTTGGGACATTTTTTTAATCTAAAGCTTTAAGCGGGTTTCGATTGCAGTCGAAATCCGTTTTTTCAGATTAAAATTTAGGGTATTACTTTATAATTTTAATCCTCCTTCCTTCTATCTTAAATTTAAACTTATCTGTTGATTCTAATATTTTTAATGTTTCCTGCAGGTTGTTGTGTTTAGAAAAAGAACCACCAAAATAAATGCCGTCGAAATTGCCAACATATTCGATTTCTACATCGTACCAACGGGCTAATTTCTGCATAGCTTCTTTAATGCCCTCGTTGTTGAACATAAAGAAACCGTTTTTCCAGGCAATGTACTCTTCTACATCAACCTTGTTAATTTCGAAATCTGAACCATGAAAAATGGCTTGTTGACCTGGCTTTAATACTCCGGTAGCCAATGGGCTAAAGTTTTTAACGGCTACACCACCTTCTACCAGTGTAGTTTTAATTTCGGGCTCATCGGCATAAGCACTCACGTTAAAGTGAGTTCCCAATACGCTGATTTCCTGTTTGGCGGTGGTTAGTTTAAAGGGTTTATTTTTGTTTTTGGCTACTTCAAAATAACCTTCACCGGTTAACGTTACCGTACGGTATTTACCGGTAAAAGCAGTAGGATATTTTAACGATGACAAAGCATTTAACCAAACTTTGGTTCCATCGGGTAGCGTAACCTGATATTGACCGCCGGCTGGGGTACTGATGGTATTGTAACCTGTTGCCTGCTTACCCGTTTTAGTTTCAACTATGGTATAAACCAGCTGACCATCGGCCGTTTTGGTAATTTTAATACCCTCCTGATTGGCAACTGTACCGTTAACGGCCTCGTCTAAATTAATTTTAGTGCCGTTTGCTAAGGTTAAAAAGGCTTTATTACCACCGGGTTTAATTAGAGCAGCCACTTTATTGGTGTTTTTATCAGAAAACCGCTCACTTAACCAATACCCGCCGAAGCCCAACACCGCAACTATTGATGCCGCAACTGCCCAACGGTAAAAATTCAGGCGAGGTTTTGTCTGCTCTTGTGTATTAATCTGCAGGTTAATGTTATTCAGAATCTTTTCGCCTATTAAGCTATGCTCAGCTTCATCAAATTGCGCTTCATGCTGTAATTTATTTTGCGCCAATTGTTCATTGTACCACGATTCGAGCTCGAGGCGTTCTTCTCCACTGGCAGTACCGGCTATATATTTTTCTGTTAAACGTGTTAATGCTGCTTTTTTCAATTTGCTGTGGTTTGGGTGTATGTACCTAAAACGAGGGGTATCCCCAAAAGAAATTTAATTATTTTATAAGAAGCTATTTAACAGCGCTTTATTTTTAGTGGGTTTTCTGAAAAATAACCATATAAGTCATAGAAGGAAATATAAGTTTATGTTTTAGAGGGTTATTTTGGTGTCTTTCTGGTTGCGGACAATATATTACCACGTTAGACACCTGAGTTCACCTGAGGTATTTTGTACGATATATTATTAGAAGCTGGTTAAAAAGGAATAAAAAATTCACAAATCTAATTTCAGAAAATTAACCATATAAGTCATAGTAAGGAAATATAAGCTTAGGTTTTAGAGGGTTATTTTGGTATCTTTTGGTTACGGACAATACATTACAACCTTAGACACGTAAGTTCACCTGAGGTATTTTATACGATATACTATTAGAAGCTGGTTAAAAAGGAATAAAAAATTCACAGGTCTATCAGGTGGGTGGGGACACCCACCTCTAGCGAAAGATGGTAAATTTCAAAAACAGCTGTCTTAAATACGCTTAAATGTCTTATATGGTGAAAACAACTTAGGCATAAGCATTAAGATTCCCACTTTCGTGGGAATGACGATCCAGAAAGTTTAAATGTCTTAAATGGTAAAATAAAATGTTAATAGATTTAAAGCTTATTTACCCCAGATACCGCTCAGCAACAATACCGTCCAAAATAAAAACTCGCCCATATCGGTACGCAGGCGGCGCAGTGCAATGGTAATCTGGTTTTCGACGGTTTTAGGTGAGATGTTTAAACGTGCGGCTATTTCTTTAACACTGAGGTGCTCTTTCCGGCTCAGGATAAAAATTTCTTTACATTTTTGCGGCAGCTGTTCAATGCTTTCATCTAAACGTTGTGTTATTTCCTTTTCGGCAAAAGCATTTTCTGCATTATGGGCACTCACCAGCAAATCGGTATCGTGCAGTAAATCGGTGCGTAGTTTCCCATCCCTTATGGCTTTAAACACCTGAAAACGGACAGCAGTAAACAAATAATTGTTTAGGTTATCAACCAAAGTGTACTCGCGTTTTAACCACAGACTTACAAATATTTCCTGAACAATATCTTCTGATGCTTCCTTATTGCGTAAAATATGATAGGCTGATAAATATAGCTTGCTCCAGTACCTGCTGTAAATTTTCTCGAACGCAGTCCGGTCGTTGCTTTGCATATCGCTCACAAGCAAACTATCAGGCCATAGTTCCAGGTTATCGGGTTTCATTTTTTATAAGGAATAGCTTTTACAATGCTAAGCAAAAAATTTAAGGGTTCAATTTATATATTTTTTATCACTATTGTCTGACTAAAAAGACTTCAAACCTTCGCACATGCAAAATTCGGTATTAAAAGCCACAGATTTGCAGATTTGGTGTAATCTCTAATCAGAAATATCCTTTAGTGTGCTATTTTAACATTCTAATTTGCTCTATTAAACGTACTCCTGAATCAGTTGTATCGGCTTTAACGCCTTGCGCATGCAGAAATACCTGCTGGCACCATTTTATAATTGCATCTTTAGGGTATTGTTTTACCTGTTGATTTAGCCAGGCCCTGGCTTCTTGTTTTTGTCCAAGTTTTTCCATGGCCCAGGCGGTTAACAATTGGTTTGCAGCGGTAAAATTGCTCACTGTATTTTCTATCTTCGGTTTAAAGCCGGTAACCTGCTGCAAGGCGGTTTGTGCAGCCTGTTGGTTGCCCATTTTCTGATAACACAGGTAATCCATCCAGTTTTCCAAACGTTCGTCTATATTTTCGGCATAAGGCCTGCCTACGCCTAAATTTTGAGGCCATTTTTTAGCATCACTAATCAGGCTTAGTGCCTGTTTGTAATGTTTAAGTTTTATTTCATTAATGGCCTGCATCAGTTTCGCCTCCCGGTATAATTCGCGACCAATAGTAGCGCCTTCGAAAGGCAGGATCTGAATCTGATCGAGCAGTTGGGCACAATCGGCGTAACGCTTATTCAGTAATAAAGCTTTGGCATACAGCATCCCCATGATATAGTTTTCAGTATGCGCCTGGTAAAAAGGTTCGATTGTTTTTAAAGCCTCGCTGTTTTGATTATGGCTAAGGTAATATTCGCCCAACAGTTTGGTATAACGCCAGTCTGCCTGATCTAAACTTTGAGCTCTTTTAAGATCAGTCAGTTCTGAAGCATCGATATGCATGGCAGCACGTGCGGCATAAAACGGAGCAAAATCGGGTGTATTGCCACAGGCTTTAAACAATTCTTTGCTTGCAGTTAACTGGTTTCGGTTTTGGTATAAAAGTGCCAGGTAATATTTGGGTTTCCAGCTGTTAAGCTGTTTATTCGCCCAAAGCAATATGGCCTCATCTTCTGAGCGGAAAGGAAAAACAAAAGCTGCAGAAGCCTGATCGGCTTTGGCTAAAGCGGAAGCAAAAGACTGTCCTTTTTTATTTTGCAAAAATGCCAGCCAAAAATTTACCAAAGCATTATCGGGTGCCAGTTGAAGTGCTTGTTCGCTTTCGTCGAAACGGCCCATCTGATAATAATTAACAGCCAATTCAAGATAGCTTTCGGTAGGTTGCTCATTGCGGATAGCAGCTGTAAAACGGCTCTTATTTTCTGCCGATGGCTGGATCAGGTACTTTTCAAAACGGGCGAAATCGTTAAGCGGATCGAAAACCAAAATGGTATCCAAAACTGCTTTGGCATCATTGATTTTATTTTGATGGCGGTAAGCGATTGCCTGCACCTGTAATGCTCCTATTTCGTAGCGGTTAAAGTCGATGGCTTTAGTGGCATAATTTAAGGCTTTGTCCCAGTTTTTTTCGGCCAAATATAACTTACTCAGTTCGCGGTAAGCCGGACTTCTGAATGCCATGGTTAAACTGGCCAGATCAAAACCATCCTTCGCATCGGTAGTGTTTCCGAGTTGATTATTAACAATGCCATAATAATAATTCGCCGCCCCATCATGCGTATCAACACTCAAAGCTGTTTTTGCAAATACTAAGGCTTCTCTATAGCGCATATTGCGGTACATCAGTTCGGTCATTTGAACCAATGCGGGCACAAAACCTGGCGTTTTACCTAAAGCAGCGCTTAATTTCTCTTCGGCCTTTGCATACATTTTCTGATCCATAAAGGCTTTGCCCTGCAGGTATAATCCATAGCCCGAGTTCCAGTCAAAATCTTTGGACGAATCGAGCGGACGGCTTAGTACATCTGCATCAGGTTTAGAGTCGTACTGCAATTTATCGCCCCCAGTGTAACCCATAAATTGTTAACCGGGCCAACCAGCTTTACAGAATCGGCAAAAGTTTGCAGAGGTTTTAATTTTACCTGTTTCGTGTACAACACCTTTTCGCCTTGTTTTACCGCAAGGGTATCGGTTAGTGTTTGCACCGGATTTAAATAAATTTTTAACCAGCCTTTTTCATATTTCACGTTCAGGGCCGCATATTGGTTGGCTTTTACAAAACCTTTTGTTTTTAATACCGGATACCAGTATTCGGTCCAGGTATCGGCTGCGCCGGGTGTAAAACTTTTGTGTTTAAAGGGCGTAAAAGTGCTTTTTTCGGCTGTTTGATTAAACAACCTGCCCGATTGGATTTCGGAGTACTGCCCGTCGGTATCCGTCAGCAGTTTTTCCCAAATCATACCCTGATCGGCAAGGCCCCAGATCCAGATCTTTTTTCCGGCTTTATCATCATGACTGCCGTAACGGGCCATACCAAAATCATCATCATGCCAGTAGGCACCAAAAAAATCGGTGTATTTACCAAAAACATGGTACGATTTGTAGCCGCCAAAATTATTCTGTTCGTAAAAAGAAATATCCTTACCATTCTCTTTATTAATTGGCCAGTCGCTGTGCTCGCCCTCATGGCCAAGGTAATGTGTACCGGGATAAATGTACTGCAGGTTTCCTTTTACTTTTATTCCTGCATTCATCCAGTGGTAATAAGGTTGATTTAAAGGTGTGGCATTATACCAGAACGATTTGGTTGTAAAGTAAGCACGGTCTTTCGGAAGATTGATTTCCATTGTCCAATTGGTTCGGGTTAACAAATCGAGTACACCAATTACACAACTTACACTGCCATCGCTGTTTTTGCGCGTAACATAATCTACCGGTGTTACCGTATTGGGCGTATGCCCCATAATACCATAGTTGGGTTCTATCCCCCGCTTGTCCATGGGCCACGCATGGCAATATCCCTGAACTTTACCACATGGTTATCATAAATAAACGAGCGGCCTGTCGATTTTTCGATAGCCGACCAGATTTTGCCGCCAATTTCGGGCAATATGGTTAGTTTAATATAATCATTTTCGAGTGTTACTACTTTCCATTCTTTTTGTACAGCCTTATCGGTAAATCCATCGTAACGGAAATATGGGTAAATGTGCGTAAAGGCAGGTATGGGGTTTGGATCGGAAAAGGGATAGGTGGTAAATACCTGCTTATCTTCTTTAAAACTGGCATTACTTTGCGCATATGTGCCGATTACAGCAATACAGATCGAAAACGTAAGGAGTAATTTCTTCATTTTGAAAATAGATTTATTGTTTAAAAACAGTACGCTTTGCTGTTCGGTTAAAACCAGTGACGGTAATTTCGTCGGGCTGATTTAGGCCTGTCCACTTAATTGCGAAGCTGTTTTGGCTGGTATTATTTTCAGTAAAATTTGGTTAGATGAGTCCGAAGATAAAAATTTCTGAAGAACCACAAGGAATGGAAATAAATTCGTGTGGATGACATTGCCGGTTTAACCTTTCCGTCTTTATTTTTTTGCAGTTTGTAGGAGCAAATTGTAAAGTAAAATGAGCAGTATTGATTGATTGGCAACCAGATATTATTTGTAAATTTAATTAAGCATCAATTGTCAATTCCTCCATTTTCCGCCAATCGGCGAGTTTAAGTGCCAATCAGCACCAGAATACCAGTCAAGATCGTACCACTAAAGCATCTCAAAATTGGAGGCCAGATACCAATAAAAACGGGGCGTTGCCGAAAAGCCAGATGAGTAGGAATAAATTCTAAACTATTTTATTATGCCCAGATATGTAATTGAACGGGAAATTCCCGGCGCAGGAAAATTAACCGCTCAGGAACTGAAAACCATTTCGAAAGCATCGTGCGGCGTGTTAAGCAAAATGGGGCCACAAATCCAGTGGGTAAACAGCTATGTAACCGACGATAAAATTTACTGTGTTTACAATGCACCAAATGAAGAGATGGTACGAGAGCATGCACATTTAGGTGGATTTCCGGCCAATTCGATTAAAAAAGTTGCTGCTGTTATAGATCCGATTACGGCTGAGTAGTTGATATGATTAGCCCAGGCATTAAGACTCCCGCATGCGCGGGAATGACGATCTCCTTAAAAAGAAAACACGGCAGTAATTTACCTCCTTAGACACCTCAGTGCACCTGAGAAAAGGAAAATAAAAGAGAGTTAATTACCTTTAATAGCCAAGCATTAGGATTCCTGCATGCGCGGGAATGACGATTCCTCCGTTAAAAAGAAAACGGATCGTGGGCGCAGCCTTGCCATCCTTCCAATCGCTAAGTCAACTCTGCCTGGTGTAGCCTGATCTGAATGCGAACAAATTTAGAAGCCGGCATATTCGATTCTTTCACCACATTATTGATAGAAATCAGCACATTGGCTTCGGGAAAATAGGTTACAGCATTACCCTGCGGAACGGCATAGGGAACAACCAGAAAAAGCCGGGCTACCCGCTCAATACCATCATCGAAGTTAAAGAGATCAACTTTATCTTCGGCTTTAAATCCCTGCCTGTCCATATCCTGCTGATTCATAAATACTACCCTCCGCTCATTTTTAATGCCCCGGTAACGATCTTCCAGACCGTAAATGGTGGTATTAAACTGATCGTGTGTTCGGGTGGTGGCCATCAGGTATTCATTTTCGGCCAAAATGTTTAATGGAACACCCGAAAGGGTAAATGCGGCCTTATCTCCTGCTATTCCGGTGATAAACTTTCCATCGCGGGCAGCATTGGGTAAATAAAAACCTCCTTTTTGCCTGATGCGTTCGTTATAATTTTCAAAACCGGGTATACACTTTTCAATTACATCGCGAATTTTATCATAATCATCTGCGTAGGCTTTCCAGTCTACCACCGATCTTTCGCCCAACGTTTCCATGGCCATCCTGCAAACAATATGCGTTTCGTTCAATAACTGATCGGAAACAGGCTTTAGTATTCCTTTTGAAGACTGCACAATCCCCATCGAGCTTTCTGTACTGATAAACTGAGCTACCCCGTTAATCATATCAATATCGCTGCGCGAGAGTGTAGGCAGAATCAATGCTTCTTCTCCGTGCACCAAATGACTCCGGTTCAGCTTGGTAGAAACATGTACCGATAGCCTGAGCTTACGCAAAGCCTCGGCTGTAAAAGTGGTGTCGGGCGTAGCCGATAAAA
The DNA here is from genome assembly GCF_011303555.1 of Pedobacter sp. HDW13. Taxonomy (NCBI): domain Bacteria; kingdom Pseudomonadati; phylum Bacteroidota; class Sphingobacteriia; order Sphingobacteriales; family Sphingobacteriaceae; genus Pedobacter; species Pedobacter sp. HDW13. The sequence goes on from NZ_CP049868.1 coordinate 6,171,196, forward strand.
AGTTGCCGCCCATGGCAAAAAGCAATTTAACGTCCTGTTTGTGCATGGCCTTAATGGCACTTACCACATTATAACCGTGGGCTCTGGGTGGTTCGAAACCAAAAACATCCCTGATCCTATCCAGTTGCTGCTGCGTTGGCCTTTCGTTAATGAGCATGGTACGGTTTCCCTGTACGTTGCTGTGTCCCCTTACCGGACATACTCCTGCTCCTGGCTTGCCAATGCTTCCTTTCAGCAGCAGGATGTTTACAATTTCGCGAATCATATCCACACCATTGGGTTGTTGGGTAAGCCCCATGCCCCAGGCAAATATAATCCGTTTTTTATGGGCCAGTATTTCTACTGCTGCTTCAATTTCGGCCACAGATAATCCGGCAGCTGCAGCAAGTTCATCGAGTTGGTAATTTTCAAACTGCGCAAGATAAGCCCCAGCTCCACTGGTTTTCTCATTAATAAATTCATGGTCGAAAACCAGACCGGGTGTAAGCGCTTCTTCGCGTGCCAGCAGCAGGCCTATCGCTTTCAGCAAGGCCATATCGCCATTTATTTTTACAGGCAGGTAAAGATCCGAGTAATGTTCGCCAATGCCCAATATGCCGTTCAGGGCTTGTGGATTACGGAACCCCATCAGCCCGGCCTCTGGCAGCGGGTTAATGGCAATAATTTTTGCACCGTTGTTTTTTCCTTTTTGCAAGGCAGTCATCATACGTGGTGCATTGGTTCCGGGATTATGGCCAATCACCACAATCACCTCTGCCTGATAAAAATCATCGAGTTTTACCGTCCCTTTTCCGATACCAATGGTTGGTAAGAGTGCCGTACCCGAGGTTTCGTGGCACATGTTAGAACAATCGGGCATATTGTTGGTACCAAATTCTTTTGCAAAAAGCTGGTATAGGAATGAGGTTTCATTACTGGTACGTCCGGAGGTGTAAAAAATAGCCTCGTTTGGAGAATCGAGTGCATTTAAATGCGCAGCTATTTTTTTAAAGGCAGCATCCCAGCTAATGGGCTGATAATGTGCGCCTCCTTTTGGTAACAACATGGGCGAAGTAAGCCGTCCCTTTTTCCCTATTTCAAAATCGGTTAACTCTGCCAGGTCTACAACCGAATTTTCGGCAAAGAATGCTTCGGTAACTTTTTTCGAAGTAGCTTCTTCAGCCAGTGCTTTTACGCCGTTTTCGCAATATTCACCAATTGGCGAACGTTCATCATCCGGATCGGGCCATGCACAACTGGGACAATCGAAGCCACCATTCTGGTTCATGCTAAATAAAGCGCGCGTACCGCGAAATGGAATTCCTTCCTCTATCAGGTCGCCGAAAGCAGCCACCACCCCGGGAATTCCCGCAGCCCAGGTTTTGGCCGGCGTATATTTCAGATTCAGTAATTTCTCCGGATTTTCGGGATTGGGCACTACTTTTAGCTTTTTCATTTGTTCTGACTCAAAAGTGGGTTGGGATATTGATCGCGCTGGTCTTCTTCTACATTGTCTAAACAGGTAAAATCTTTCTCGAGCAAAATACTGAGTGCACCTGACGTTCCTTTGTAACCAACCTTATCTGTCGATTTCCATTCGGCGAGCCAGGCTTCCGGAAACCTGAGGTTAATTTCATCACCAATAAAGTTAGCCGAAAGGGCATCATCGGCCGTACAGCTAATGCTATAAATGAGCTTACGGTTACCAAAATCTACGGTTTCAGACAAATTGCTTTGGGCAGAAAGGCCTTCTACTTCGGGGCGCGTTAACCTGTATCTGATAAAATTGCCTTTAATTCGTATTTTCATGTCTGTATTATTTAATGCGCTGGGCGCCTGTATAAATGTTAAAATTTCTGCCCCTAAGGAAACCGATTAGGGTAATATTGCATTCGATGGCCAGCTCAACAGCCAGGCTGGATGGTGCACCAATGGCCGCAATAGTGGCGATGCCTGCCATGGCTGCCTTTTGTACCAATTCAAAGCTTGCCCTGCCGCTAAGCAATAAAATATGCTCCCTAAGCGGTAACAAACCTTCGGTAAAGGCCTTTCCAATCAACTTATCGAGGGCATTATGCCGCCCTACATCTTCTTTTAAATCAAGCAGCTCCCCCGGCTATTAAAAAGGCCGCAGGCATGCAGTCCGCCTGTTGCCGAAAACAAATCTTGCTGACTTTGCATGATAGCGGGCAACTGCAAAAGGATCTCACCATCGATACAGCCCTGGTAAATGGTTGCTGCTGCGAAAGGCTGCCGGGTACGAATGGCTGCAATAGAAGATTTTCCGCAAACACCACAACTGGATGTGGTGTAAAAATTGCGTTCGCTAGCCGATAAATCCGGGATCTCGCCAGATTTTAGTTCCAGTGTTATGATATTCTCACGACCTTCGCCGCATACAAATACTTCCGATTTTTGCAATTCTGCATCGCAGTTTATAATTCCCTCGGTAAACAGGAAACCTTTGGCCAGTTCCTCGTCATTTCCGGGTGTGCGCATGGTTACAGAAATACTGTTTAACACCTGCTGTCCCCCTTTGCTACCTGTAAGCCTGATTTCCAAGGGTTCTTCGATAGCCAGCAGATCGTGATGTTCGTGCCCCACCCCGTCTTGTACCTTTTTAATGGCTACATTTCCGGTATAGGCAGTTTGAGGTGCGCTTTGAAGGGAAACATCAGAAAGTGATTTCATGTTAGCTTAATTTGCGGTAAAAAACTGGCATTAGCTACTGGAAAGCTTTATTTTATGGCTACCATTGCTTTTTACTAAGGTAGATATTCTCCATTGATTTTTCTAAACACCTGGCGGTGTAAGGAGGTTAAAAATAAGGTTTCGTTGTAAATAATTCACCACCTTAGACAGGCTCAGGATGACAACCGTGTTGAGTTGGGAGTGGTGAGTTTGGACTGGCTTAAACTATGGGTTTGGCACTAATGAACCAAAATACTAACCTTAAGCAGGAAATTTTTCCTGTAAACGCGCGATGGTTTCGCTCATCATTTTCTTTAACACTTCGATATCAATATCGGCCAGCTTATTAACGTAAATACAGCCTTTACCCATTTTAAACTTACCTAATTCTTTAAGCAAAGCTTCGTTTACAGGGGTCCCCATGTAAACGTATAGGGAAATGGCTGCTTTCCGTGGCGAAAAACCAACCAGGGGCCAGTCGCCCTCCTGTTTGCTCCGCTCCGATTTGTAATGATAAGTGCCAAAACCAATCATACTGGCGCCCCACATTTTAGCTTCGTAACCTGTATAATCTTCCATAATTTTTAACAGTTCGAAACCATCTTTGCGCCTTTGTTCGGTTTCGGCAAACGTATTGATAAAATCGGTTACACTTGCATCGTTGAGGGTGGTTTTAATAGCAGCCATATACAGTGATTTTTTTTACGAGTATAAACAAAATTATAAGCAATAAGTGGTAATTCAATGACCAATGTTTAATTCCCCCTTTGACTACGCTCAGGGTGACAAGCGCGGTGAGTTGGGAGCGTTGAGTTTGGAGTTGGGACAGGGTTAAACTATGGGTTGGCACTAATGAACAAATGACGAATGAACCAGTGAACCAACTAACAAATTACTTACAATTGAGTATAAAAAATTTGTAGTTTATTATTTAGTTTTGAGATAACCAAACACTTACAGATTTATTTTAGGTCCCCATAAACTAAATTAGCTCAAAATGTCCCACTTCAGTCCCCAACCCTTACTTCCCGTTAGCAGTGCTAGCCGGCACAGTGATCTTGTTCGGATTTCCTGCTCTGCCATAACCAATTTGCCGGCATAAGGAAGCTAACTTTAATTTTTAACGGTTCAATACAAACCAGATCATCCATAGCTGGTTACCGGGATTGAGGCTTAGGCTCTTCATTTTCAATTGCTTTCAAACCTATTCTAAAAAAGAATAAAACATACAACTTATGACTACAGAAAATTACGACGTAATTGTCATCGGTGGTGGGGCTATTGGCCTGGCTACCGCCTACCAGCTAGGTAAACGAAAGGCTAAAACCCTGGTACTCGAGCAGTTTACCTTCGTTAACCAACTTGGAAGCTCAGCAGGCGTATCGCGTCAATTCCGCATTCCCTACCCTGACGAGTACATGGTACAAATGGCTCTAGATGCACAACCCTACTGGGATGAGCTGGAAAGAGAAACGGGCACCTCGCTACTGGATAAGGTAGGCACATTGTGGTTTGGCGACCCGGCAGTACACTCAACCGAAGGTAACATTGCCGAGGCCGAAGAAGCCCTGAAAGCTTTAAACGTTCCGTACACCACTTTAACGGCCAAAGAAATTGAAGAAAAATACTACTTCAAGAACCTGCCCGAAACTTATACAGGACTTTTTCAACCCGATGGCGCGAGCATTAATTTTAAAGCTACTATTGAAACGCTGTTAAGTTTGTGCCAGAAACAGGAAACAGTCGAACTGAAAGAGAACTCTCCTGTACTCAAAATCAATCAGATGGGAAAACTTTTCGAAATTGAAACACCTAACGGCATTTACATTACCGAAAAGCTATCCATTATTCCCGGTCCATACATTAACAGTGTAATTAACCTGCTCGATTTTAAGATCGAAGCTACGTACTGGAATATGTCGTCGGCTTACTTTAAAAAAACCGATCCTACCATACAATACCCTACCTGGTTTGTGTTTCAAAATGCAGATAACCAAAACGGCAACCAGTTTTATGGTTTCCCCTCGGTAGACTGGGATCACCCTGAATATATTCGCGTAGCACCCGATTTCGTAATTACGCCTTTAAATGAACCAAACGAAAGGACTTTAATTCCAAATCAGCAAGAGCTGGGTTATACGGCCGAATGGGTAAAAGATCACATGACAGGCTTAAGCACAGAGCCCGAATATACCTCAACCTGCTTAATTGCGCTGAGTACCATCCCTAACAAAGAACTGTTAATTGATTTTGCACCGAGCTATGTGCCCAATCATAAAAATATTGTGTTATACGCCACAGGTTGGGCCGCAAAGTTTACCCCTTTTCTGGGTAAAATTATGTCTGATCTGGTACTGGACGGATACACCGATTTCGACATTACTCCTTTCCAACTGGGACAAAAATTCTTTAAAGCACTCTAAAACTACCTCATTATGAACAAAAACACACCTTTAAACACGGGCATGCAGCCCGATTTAAAAACTGAAGTCGCCATTATTGGTGCCGGCACATCGGGTTTGTACACAGCTTACCGTTTGGTAACCGATCAAAAATACAATGCCAGCCAGGTTCAGATTTTTGACATGAACGATAAACTGGGCGGCAGACTTGAATCGGTAATTATGCCAGGTATGAATTTCTGGGGCGAGCTTGGTGGTATGCGTTACCTCACTTCGCAGCAAATTGTAACCACTTTAATTGAGGGTTATCCGCTTAGCGAAAAAGATCCGGCCAAACGTACACCTGTACTTAAAGATAAAATGACACCCGTTCCCTTTCCGATGGGCAATCCTTCTGAATTGTTATTCTACCTACGTAAGCAACATTTTAAGCAGGATGCCTGGAATGTGGCGCAACGCTATGGCGAAAAGCTAACTACCCGGTACTACCTCAATGACGATGATTTGGGTTTCAGCTCTGATCAGCTGTTCAATAAAATTATTTACGATGTGCTAATGGCCGATCCATGGGTAGCCAAAACCTATGGCGACAAGATTATTAAAGGTACTGGTATTTATGATTATTCTTTTGAGTTAACAAGTCGCGATTGGGATAACATTAAACCGAAACTGGTGTACAATTTCCCTAACTCACCTTACGATAAACGTTTGGTGAACGATCTGGGTTTCTGGAATTTAATTAAAGATCAGGTTTCGCAAGAGGGTTACGAATTTTTAGCCAATGCAGGCGGTTATTATTCAAATACCATTAACTGGAATTCGGCCGAAGCTTTTCCGTACATGGTTGGAGATTTCTCGGCCGGCACCATTTACAAAACCATCGAAGAGGGTTATGATAGCATTGCATATGCGGTAGCCAATGCCTATACCGATCATGATGGCGCTTGTATATGGGCGAAAAATAAGCTGCTCACTTTTACCAAAACGCATCCGTTCATCCACACGCATAAATACGAGCTTACTTTCTTAAACATCGAAACCAATACCAAATGGAAAGTGTATGCCAACACCCTTGTACTGGCCATGCCCCGGAAATCGCTGGAACTCTTAGATCAGGATAATTTCTTTTTCGATATTAACGAAAATTCGGTACTGAACAACAATATCCGTTCGGTAATTATGGAACCGGCCTTTAAAATATTAATGGGCTTTACTTACCCATGGTGGAAAGACCTTGGCATTGATTCGGGTCACTCGATTACCGATTTACCAATGCGCCAATGCTATTATTTTGGTACCGATCTGCAAACCAATAACTCGATGTTGCTGGGCAGCTATGGCGATATGGAAACGGAAACTTTCTGGAAAGCACTTACCGATGATAAATTGCTTTTCAAAGTAAAACCGGCCAAATCGGCTTCGCTGAAAGAACTGCACCAACTGGATAGTGTGCAGGCTACCAAACTGATGGTTGATGAGTTGATGAGCCAGTTGCGCGAACTGCACGGCGCGCAGGTAACCATTCCCGAGCCTTATGTAACCTATTTCAGAGATTGGACCGACGAGCCTTTTGGCGCAGGCTACCATGCGTGGAAAGCGGGCTACTCGGTTGAAAATGTAATGCCTTATATGCGCAAACCGGTAGCAGATGAGCAGATTCACATTATTGGTGAGGCTTATTCTGATCAGCAAGGCTGGGTTGAGGGTGCTTTCTGTGTAGCCGAGCTGATGTTACAGGATTATTTCGGCCTCAAACGCCCGGTTTGGTTAGATAAGGATTATTATTTGGGTTGGTAATGGAGGGGAATGATCAAGGAGCAATAACCAAGTACCAATAATCAAAAACCAAATACCAATGATCAAAAAACAATAATCAAGTACCAATAATCGAGAAGGTGTTCAGCGTTTGATGTTGAGCGCCTTCTTCTGCTTAACAGCTTTTTTTTTTAATTTCCTTATCCATCTAATTGCTATCCTTTGTCCTACCGATTGATGCGATAACCATCTGATTTGTTTTATAAGTCTGGCAGCCTACAAATAAAAATACAGTAGGCACATAAAATATTTTTTTCTTATTTATATAATTTAATAATGCAAAGCTTATGAAAGCTTTGCATTATTAAATAGGATATGATAAACCTGATGATTAAAAAATATAAAAACCAGGCTTGGTCATGGCTTAAAAATATTTTGTGACAAATTTTCGTGTGCCTAAAAAACTGTCACAAAAATTTTGGGCACAAAAGTGTGTGCAAGATTTAAAAAAAGTAAAAATTGGCCACAATAAAAACGTACACCATGCCGCTTAAAAACTATGGCTTAGTACAAATGAACGAATGACGAATGAACCAACGAGTGAATGAACTAAATAATCAATATCTTAACCAAAATCTAATATTATGATCTCCATACCACGCATTGCCAATTTCAACAACTTATTAAGAGAGAAGGGACTTACCTTAATTTGTGCTGAAAGCATTACCGCAGGCTTATTATCAAGTACTATCGCTTCAGTTTCTGGCGCCTCATCTATATTAAAAGGCAGTATTGTAACTTACGATGCTACGGTAAAAACGAAAGTACTGGGAGTTGATGAACAAATTATAGCAGATCATACAGCCGAATCTGAAGAAACAACTTTTGCCATGTGCGTGGGTTTAAGAAAACTATATCCCGATACCGCTATTGCGGTTGCCGTTACAGGCGTGGCCTCACTACCTACAACCGAATATTTTATAGATAAAGAGGTTGGTCAAATTTATGTTTCTATCTGGTATAAAGCATTTCATCATTTCGAAACGGTAATTAGGGCCAATGAAACTGATGATCAGCGAAATGAAATCCGCGAAAAAGCAGTGGAATTTATTTTAGGAAAAATTGAGGAGATTGTGGGTGTTTAAGGGGCTGGGCAAATTATTCTAACCGCAAAGCACGCAGAGAGGAAGGTGCAGAGGGCGCTAAGTAAGATATAATGAATAATATCAGTACATCTGTGGCTGTTTTAAACCAAATCATAAAGCCAATTCATGATTGATTGATTGATTGATACCATGCTTAATAATCTTAACTTCTCCTATGATAAATAATTAAACCATTAAGCAATTAACTTAAAAGTGATGTGATTAGATAAAGGTATCACTTAAACGACCAGTTACAGCTTCAAGCACTTCGAATGCAGTTTCGGCCATTTTATTGCCTTTGTTATCGAGTAAAGGGTTAACCTCGGCCACTTCTAAACAAGCAACCTTGCCAGAATCGATTATCTGGTTAATAATTTCGATTATCTCGTACTGGTCGAACCCTTTGGCAACGGGTGTACCTGTACCATAAGAAATCAGATCGCAATCCATGCTGTCTACATCAAACGAAATATAAATGAGCTTGCAGGCAGAGAGTTTCGTTAGGGCTTCTTCTACACAGGTAGCCAGGCCACGGTACCGTACTTCTTCTGCCCGGTAATTGCGAATCCCTTCTTGCTGCATTAACCAGTCTTCGGCCTGCTCGGTATCGCGCACTCCGAAATATACCAGATGTTCGGGTTTAAGTTTAGGAGCTGGAGTACCAATGGCTTTCATACGGCCCCAATGAGTTAGGGTTTCGCCGCTTATTTCATTAATGTGCCACGCAGGATTATCGTTAGCCAGGGCAGCAGCAAGTGGCATGCCGTGAATGTTACCCGAAGGCGAAGTGTAGGGCGAATGCAGATCGGCATGTGCATCGATCCATACCACCCCCAGGGTTTGATCGGGGTAAGCAGCTTTTATACCACTTATAGTGCCTAGGGCAGAAGAATGATCGCCTGAAAACACGAGTGGAAAATGGCCATGGGTCAGGGTTTGTGCTACTGTTTCGGCCAGTCGCGTGCATTGCTGCAACACCTGACCAATACGTTTGGCAAAGGCATTACGGTCTTTATCGTAAATAGATTCGTTGTGGGTTTCTACATCAACAAAAGGAAAGCTGTTAAAATAATCGCTACCCTTGTTAATGGCTGCAATTTCGATGGCATCGATCCCCATATCCGAACCGCGTGTGCCGGCACCAATGTCTGACCGGTTTTTAACGAGTTTAATGGTACGTGCTTCGGGGTTAATCAACTTGTTCTCCATTTATGAATATCTGGTTATGGCTGCAAAGTAAGTAAAATGAGTTGGAAAGCGAAGTGAGAATTGGAAGTTAAAATAAGACAGTTGCTTTTTTATTTTAAGTGCAATTTTAACCGTAAAGCACACAGAGAAAAAGCGCCGAGGCACCAAAGCGTATGGTTTATGACAAATCCACTAGTAAAACGATCCGTGTATTCTGAGAATCCGTGGCTATTTTAACTAAGTAAAATATAACTAATAACATCTGTGCATCCGTGGCTATTTGCTAACGAAATTATACTCCTATGCTGTAATTCTTTTGCCCAATATGGTCAGGCTTTTTTCTACGCCATCTAAAACGGCGATATCAGGAAGTTGCCCCCATTGCTCGAAACCAAATTGCTGAAACAGGCGCAGGCTGGGTGTATTGTGCGAGAATATAAAACCAATGAGGGTCTTGATGCCGTAATTGGGCGCCTGGCTTATGCAGTACTCTAAAATCCTTTTACCAAGACCTTTACCCCTGCTTTCAGTATCGATGTAAATGCTGATCTCGACAGTGGCCTGGTAAGCTGGCCTGCCGTAAAAAGATTGAAAGCTTACCCAAGCCAGCGTACAGTTTTGAGTATCTTCTACTACCCATAGCGGCCTGGTGCTATCGTGCTCATTAAACCATTGTTCGCGACTGGCTACCGATACGGGCTCAGTATCTGCAGTTGCCAATCTGGTAGGTACGGTAGTGTTATAAATTTCTACAATTCGGGGCAAATCGTTTCGGGTTGCAGTCCTGAATTTTAATGCGTCCATATTAGTTTTTGTTTAAATGGGTTGTAAGGGTTTTACCTGCCGTCCTAAACATATTTCTAAAAACTTTTAACTTAAGCTCGGAGATGCCCATGCCAGCAAAGATAAACAGTCCGCCAATTAAAAGCTGCCAGGTAATTACTTCGCCAATGAGATAAGCTGCCGCAAGTGCTCCGAATATGGGTTCTAAAAGATAAATTACCGACACCCTTTCGGCACTGATGTATTGCTGTGCCATGTTGGATACGGAATACATGTAAGCAGTTGAAAAAAGCGAACAGAAAATAACGCCAAACCAAAAGGTATTGTCGGCTGGCAACAAGCTTTCTGATGTACTCCAGGCAACCGCCACAAAAGTAAGCAGCGCACAAGTGGCAAACATGGGTACAATGGTAGCCACAATATCTATCCTGGCCGATTCTTCTTCAACCCTGATCAGGTAGTAGGCAAAAGCGATGGCACCGCCAATGGTAAACATATCGCCTGCATTAACTGAAAAACCATTTTTAACAGAAATAATAAACAACCCTACTAACGAAAGGCTTGCAGCAATCCAGATTTTAAGGTTGGGCACCTTTCTATACATGGCCATTTTTAACATGGGTACAATCACCACACAGGTTCCGGCCAAAAATGCAGATTGCGAAGCCGAAGTGAGTTTAATACCCAAAGTTTGCAAGCCAATCCCAAGCATCAGCGGAATGGCCAGTAAGGCTCCTGAAACAATGCTTTTATAATTAAGATGCTTTAACTTTTTGCGAAAAACAATCGACAGGACAAGCGTTGCCCCCACAAAACGATAAAGTAAAAAAAGTTGTGGTGAATGATTGCTAATCGATAATTTAGTTACCGAAAAAGATATACCCCAAAAAGCGGTGCCTATAACGAGTAATACCAGGAAAATATTTTTTTTGCCCATGTCTATAATTGTTTTTTCATCATCAGATCGGTCTGCTCATCGTTGCCTAACCGAAAAACATGTGAGTTAAATACTTCGAAACCCGCTTTGCTGTAAAAACGGAGCGCCCGCTGGTTATTTTCCCACACACCCAGCCAAATGTTTTTACATTGAAGCGCTTCGGCTACCTCGAAGGCTTTATTTAACAGGGCCTGCCCAACCTTTTGACCATGAAAAGCCGACAGCACATATATCCTTTCAATTTCGAGCGCTTCTTCCAGTTCTTGCTCGGTCTGCGCATCACCCGTATTCAGTTTTAAATAACCAACTACATTTCCTTCAGAAAAAGCAAAGTAAAACTGAGAGTTGGGGTGCTCAAGTTCTGCCATCAGTTTATCATACGAAAAACTCGAATCGAGGTAGGCTTTCATATTAGCTTCGCTGGTGGTATCGGCAAAGGCTTCTAAAAAGATTTGCCGGCTAATCGATTGCAATGTTAAAATAGCTGACGGGCCGACCTGTTGTATGGTTAATTGATGCATTTTTATGTTGTTTGCTGGCTTGTAAAGCAGATTGATAATACAAAGATAAGTCGCTTAATAATTCAATAAAATGCTATTTTATCATTTATTAATGCATAAATTGCAATAATGGATCTACAGCAAATCAAATATTTTTTAATCCTAGCCGATGAACTTCATTTCTGGAAAACGGCTGCAAAGATGAACATTACGCAATCGGCATTGAGCCGACAGATACAGGCTTTGGAGCAGGAACTGGATATCCAGCTGTTTATCCGTAATAAGCGCAATGTAAAGCTTACAGCAGCAGGCAAGTTTTTGAAGGAGAAATGGACGAAACAGTTCAACGAGATAAGCCATATCCATAAGTTTGCGAGTCAAATTCAGCTGGGCGAATATGGTACCATCAGGATTGCACACCCCGATTCTATTTCGGGTTCGCTGATCCCACAAATTACTTCGCGGATAAATGAGGAGTTTCCTAAACTGCAGATTGAACTGGTGCAGGTGATGTATGAGAACCAGCATGAATTTTTGGCCAACTATAAGCTCGATGTGGTGATAACCCGTGATAAGAATACAATAGATGGGATTAGCGCAAAAAAAATCTATACCGATCACCTCGCGCTGGTTGTACCGGAAGATCACCCGCTTAAAAGTGTTGATGAGCTGAATCGTGAAATACTGGCTGCTGAAAAATTTATTTTGCCCGTTAAGGATGAGGGTAGCAGCTATAACCACATCATTAAAAATGTGTTTAAATCTTTCGGCATACAGCCCAATGTTTACCTGCACTCTGAATTTGGTTCTACTATTATCGCATTGGTGCGCCGGAAACTGGGTGTAGCTATTTTGCCCGATTCGTATATCCATCATGCCATACCAGGCATCAGGTACATTCAGTTACCCTACCCAACCGATCTTTACCTGAACTGGCGAAGCGATGATGAGAACCCGATTATAGCCAATATTATTAAGCTGTTGTTGGAGATCGAGTTGATGCCGGAGGCGTTTTAACCGCAAGGTATGCGCGTGTTATGCCGTGCATCCGTGGCTGTTTTAACCGCAAAGAACGCTGAGGAAAAGCGCAGAGGGCACTGAGATTACAGTAACCACAAATACAATTGTATCTGAGTTGGGAGTAATAAGTTTGGAGTTAGGACTGGCTAAACCTATGGGTTGGCCTAATGAACCAATACTTAGGGTAAGTGGCATACAGCCCTTCGACTGCGCTAACATTGACAAACCCAATAGAAAATCGTCATTTCGACTGAAGCAGCCGGTTTTTCACCGGTAGCGGAACGGAGAAATCTATAGAGACAGATCTAGCTTCGCTGAGCACTAACGTGGTTCTCGGCTGCGTTGCACTCCGCCCGAATGACAACCCCAGAAGGGCTGTTACTAATATTGATTTTTATGAAATAAATTAATCCTCAGGGTCAAAATCGTGTTTAAGTTGCGCCTAATGAGGTTGAATCGGGAATGGATTAAACTATGGGTTAGCCTAATGACAAATGAACCAGTAAACCTTTAGTTAGGCCTGTTTTCGCATAGCCAGCTTTGCATATAGGGAAAAGGCTGGGTTTGATTTTTTTCGGCTTGTATTTTATCGAAAGTCATGCCGCACCATTGTAATAGCGGTACGCCCATAAAAGAACCTTGTTGAAAATTTTCAATGATATTTCTTCCACCTGATTTATACCCATCGTCATGAAACACCACTATCGGATCGATATTAAGGTGAATACAAGCTGCGTAAGACCAGGCAATAGCCATCATCTCGCCGCCCTGGTGGAGATCTGAAGGTGCTAAATCATCGCTCATCTCCTGCCTGATTGCGGGTGGCATGCAAGCCAGGTGCCCGGCTTCATGCAAAATATCGCCTGGATAAAGCAGTTTATTGGTATCGATAACTAAGGTTCCTTCGCTGAGCTTCAACCCCGGAAGAAAGGTTTGACCGTTAATTTCAGTAAGCTTATAAACCAAACCGATCCTATCTAAAAAAGAAAGGATCGGTGAGATTTCTGATAAAAAGGATTTCATGCTGAAACATTCGACAGATAAGGTTATTTCCCCTACCCTGATTTTGCATTTTAAGTTTTATCTAAAGTTGTATTTCAATCCGAGTTCGAATTCGCCGTTTGCATAATTCTGTATATCCGAAGTGTTGGTGGTATACATGGCCAATATCGATAAGCGGTTTTGGTAAGTAGTACCCACCCCTGTGCTGAAACTATTACTGGTGTGATAAATACCGGTAAACAAAAGTTTATTGCCCCAAAACTGTGCATTTAAACCAAGATCAACAATATCGCGGTAGTTATCAATACCTCTGTAGCTTACTTTTGGCTCGATAACACTCAGCACTTTATCTGGATTAAGAAATTTGTAGCTTACCGATGCAAAATAAGAAGCACGGTCTACCACTGTTCTTTCATCGTCGCGTTTCAAAAAGCGCTTCAGGTTTAATACCGATCCCTGAACGTTGAAATGCTGACTGCGGTAAGCTATACCGAAATCGCCATCAAAATACAGTTTGCGCTGGTTAAAATTAGTTAAAGAAATATCGCTCTGGTTTCCTTTAATCTTTGTCATATCGATCCACTCGTTCATGATGCCTGCTGAGAGACCAAAATCAAGATAATCGGATCCGTTGTTAAGTGGCAGGTGGTAAGCATATGTACCTTTAAAACTGGTACGTTGAATTACACCGATATTCTCATTATAAAATGATGCACCTACACCAACCTTATTGTTATTGGCGCCATAAGCTGCCGTTACCGACTGCATGGCCGGAGCCCCCTCTATTGCTGTCCATTGTGCCTTATAAGCTGCAGCAGCTTCCCAGCCCTTTTCAATACCTGCCATGGCCGGATTGCTAAGGTAAAGGTTTTGGTAATACATACTGCCCATAGGGTTGAGCTGAGCAAAGGCCGGGATGCTGAGACCGAACATCACCAATGTGATAAGCATTTTCCTTGTTTTCATCTTTATACTTTTTTATGCCATAACCAGCGGTTTAAACTGGTTATGGCAGGTTAAATCTTAGTTATTACCTACAATTGTGATGTATCCTTTTCTTACTCCGACACCCGGACCAAAGTCGATGATATAGTAGTAAGCGCCTTCAGGAACCAAAGATCCTTTTAAGGTACCACCCCAACTGTTGTCATACCCTTTCATTTCAAATATCGACTTACCGGCGCGATCGAAAATGCGTACGGTGTTGTTTGGATACATGTCAATATTTTCAACAACCCAGGTATCGTTTTTACCATCACCGTTTGGTGTAAGTACGTTCATGATATTCAACACCTGGTAATCGGCCCTTACCTCGAGGGTAAAGGTTTTGGTGCTGCTACGTCCGTACTGGTTAAAACCGGTAACTGTATAAGTAGTATTTTGAGTAGGCCTAACGGTAAGTAAAGCATTGTTTTGGCCACTAAGGATACCATTGGCATTTGACCACTGATAAGTTAATGCGCCTGTTGCAGTAAGTACGGCAACTTCACCTTTACTAATGCTGTTACCTTTGTTGCTGGTAATGGTAATTACCGGTGGCGGGTTCTCGATTACGGTAAACGACTGCACCACATTGGTTGCTGCCTGGTAATCGGCGTTTCCGGCCTGACTGGCGGTGATGTTAATTACACCTGCTTTCAGGATCTCAACCTGGTTACCATTAATAATCCGCGCTACTGCCGGGTTACTGCTGGTATAAGTTACCGTTAAGCCAGAGCTGGCTGTTGCGGTTAAGGTAAAGGTACCATCGGTATCTAATTTATTGGCTAAAGCTGCAAACGTAATGGTTTGTGCAGTTGGATTAACCGTTAGTGTACCTGCAACATAAGTAATGTTATAGTTTGCTGCTGCTGCACCACTTGCTGTAATAGGATAATTACCTGCTGATGATGTTGTAGTAGCGGTTGTACTTAACACTACCGGACTTGTTAATACCGCTGAAGTTTCGGTACCCACAAAACCACTGTAACTTGCTGTAAGTGCAGGGTTAGCTGCGCCAAAGTTTTTGTTTTTATTATCGGCTGTAATTACCAGCGTTTTTCTGGTGATTTGAAGATTAGCTGGCGTGTAAGTAATACTGTAATTGCTACCTGCGCTAAGTGTATTTTGCGCGATCGCATAAGTACCTACTACTTCACCTGCTGCCCTGCTTAATGCACCTGTAACGTTATCGCCTGTTGCTAATGCACCTGCAGCTAAAGCATAGGTTAATGCAGGGTCTGCTTCGCCATAAACTTTTGTCTTAGCATCGGCAGTAACCGTAATTGGTTTTACATCGATGTTTGCAGTTGTAGTAGCTACACCGGCCAAAGTATAGTTGGCAGCTTTGGTACCCGATAACAGTAAACCTGCACCTGTAACCACTTTTGCTGTACCTACATTTTTATCGGCAAAGGTAGCGCTTCCACCGGTTAAGCTTACATCGGCTACATCTCCGGCCAGTACTCCTGTTAAGGTTCTCGTTAAAATAGTAGCTGTGGTATTACCATCGTAAATCTTGTTGCTGGCAGTAATGCTACCGTTAACGGTTTTCGCAGTAATGGCTGCTGTTGTGGTTGCTACACTGGTTAGGCTATAGTTAGCTGCTTTCGCACCTGTAATTGCCATGCCTGCAGCGGTTACAGTTTTACCATTAGCTACGTTTGCATCGGCAAAACTTGCAGTACCACCTGTTAAGGTTACATCGGCAACATCGGCTGTTAAAACACCTGTTAAGCTTCTGGTTAATACGGTGGCAGTAGTGTTACCATCGTAAACTTTATTACCGGCAGTAAATGATCCGGTGATATTTCTAACTCCAATGTTAGCCGTTGTGGTGGCTACTCCGGTTAGGCTATAGTTAGCAGATTTTGAACCGGCTAAAACCATTCCTGTTGAAGTTACCGTTTTACCTGTACCAATATTGGCATCGGCAAAACTAGCTGTACCACCGGTTAAGGTTACATCGGCCACATCTGCTGTAATTACTCCAGTTAATGTTCTGGTTAAAATGCTAGCCGTGGTGTTACCATCATAAGCTTTATTATCAGCCGTAAATGTACCTGCGATATTTTTTGCTGTAATGTTAGCGCTTGTAGTGCCTACTCCTGTTAAATTGTAGTTGGCAGCTTTGGTTCCAGTTAAAGTTAAACCTGTAGCGGATACCGTTTTGGCTACACCAACATTTGCATTGGCAAAGTTTGCTGTTCCACCGGTTAAAGTAACATCGGCCACATCGCCTGCCAATACACCGGTTAAGGTTCTGGTTAGGATATTTGCAGTAGTATTACCATCGTAGATTTTGCTATCGGCGGTAAAGTTACCGGCAATATCTTTAGTGGTAATATCGGCAGTTGTGGTAGCAACCGAAGCTAAAGTATAGTTAGCAGCTTTGGCACCGGTTATGGTCATGCCTACGGCTGTAACGGTTTTACCTGCACCTTTATTGGCGTCGGCAAAGCTTGCCGTACCACCTGTTAAGGTAACATCAGCGGCATCGGCTACTAATACTCCTGTTAAGGTTCTGGTTAATACTGTGGCGTTGGTATTGCCATCGTACACTTTATTATCCGCAGTAAAGTTACCTGTAATGGTTAAACCAGTAATGTTAGCGGTAGCAGTAGCTACTCCGGTTAGGTTGTAATTACCAGCTTTTGTACCTGATAAATTCATACCCGTTGCGGTTACGGTTTTACCTGTACCAATGTTAGCATTGGCAAAGTTTGCTGTTCCACCGGTTAAAGTAACATCAGCAACATCTCCGGCCAATACTCCCGTTAGGGTTCTGGTTAAGATATTCGCGGTGGTATTGCCATCGTACACTTTGTTACCGGCAGTAAAGTTACCTGCAATGTCTTTTGCAGTAATATCGGCTGTGGTAGTACCTACTGATGCTAAAGTATAGTTAGCTGATTTAGCTCCTGTTAGCGTTAAACCCGTTGCGGTAACCATTTTACCTATGCCTTTGTTGGCATCGGCAAAAGTTGCTATTCCACCTGTTAAGGTTACATCGGCAACATCGGCAGCTAATACGCCTGTTAATGTTCTACCCGAAATAGTAGCAATGTTATTGCCATTGTACACCTTATTATCAGCTGTAATATTACCTGTAATGGCCAGGCCTGTAATATTCGCCGTGGTAGTGGCTACTCCGGTTAGGTTGTAATTACCAGCTCTTGTTCCTGTAATGGTCATGCCTGCAGCAGTAACCGTTTTACCTGTACCTACACTGGCTGTTGCAAAACTTGCGGTGCCACCTGTAAGGTTAACATCAGCAATGTCTGCTACTAATACACCTGTTAATGTTCTGGTTAATACAGTTGCTGTAGTATTACCGTCGTACACTTTGCTGTCGGCTGTAAAATTACCGCTGATATTTTTAGCCGTAATGTTTGCAGTAGTTGCATTTACAGTAGTGATATTGTAATTGCCTCCTTTAGCTCCTGCCAATACTAAACCTGATGCATTTACAGATTTACCAGTACCTACATTTTCGTTATTGAATGTTGCAGTACCTCCGTTAACGGTTACATCTGCTAAATCAGCAGCCAGTACACCTGTTAAGGTTCTGGTTAAAATGTTGGCTGTAGTATTACCATCGTACACTTTACTATCGGCTGTAAAGCTTGCAGTAAGGTCTTTAGTTGTAATATCGGCCGTAGCAGTATTAACTGTACCCAGGGTATAGTTGGCTGCTTTGGTTCCGCCAAGCGTCATTCCGGTTGCGGTAACGGTTTTAGCTGTTCCTTTATCGGCATCGGCAAAAGTTGCTGAGCCACCTGTTAAGGTAACATCGGCTGCATCAGCTGCCAATACACCGGTTAAGGTTCTGGTTAAAATCGTTGCAGTGGTGTTACCATCGTACACTTTATTACCTGCCGTAAAGTTACCCGTTAAGGCCAGGCCGGTAATATTGGCTGTGGTGGTAGCCACTCCGGTTAAATTATAGTTTTCAGCTTTGGTTCCATCAAGGGTCATGCCTGTTGAAGTAACTGTTTTTCCTGCGCCTACAGTTGCTGTAGCGAAGGTAGCTGTACCACCAATTAATGTTACATCAGCAACATCAGCTGGTACTACGCCTATTAAGCTTCTGGTTAAGATACCTGCTGTGGTATTACCATCGTAAGCTTTATTGGCAGCAGTGAAAGTTCCGCTGATATCTTTTGCTGTAATATTCGCTGTAGTAGTATTTACGGCAAATAAAGTATAGTTACCTGCTTTAGCACCTGTTAATACCATGCCGGTTGAGGTAACTGTTTTACCGTTTCCGGTATTGATGCCACCAAAGGTTGCTGTTCCACCTGTTAAGGTTACATCGGCAAGATCGGCTGCTAATACTCCTGTTAAAGATCTGGTAAGGATCGTTGCACTATTGTTACCATCGTACACTTTATTATCGGCTGTAAAACTACCTGTTAAGGCCAAGCCTGTAATGTTAGCAGTAGTTGTTGCAACAGACGATAAGGTATAGTTACCTGCTTTGGTACCACCTAAAGTCATACCCGCTGCAGTAACGGTTTTGCCAGTGCCTACATCGGCTGTACCGAAAGTAGCTGTACCACCTGTTAGGTTAACATCGGCCGCATCGGCTGGTAATACTCCGGTTAAGGTTCTGGTTAATACACTTGCGGTGGTATTGCCATCGTAAGTTTTGTTATCGGCAGTAAATGCACCGGTTAAAGCTAAGCCGGTAATGTTGGCTGTAGTAGTAGCAACACCTGTTAAGTTGTAGTTTGCTGCTTTGGTGCCTGTTAAGGTTAAGCCAGTTGCTGTAACAGTTTTACCTGTACCAGCATTTTCGTTATTGAAAGTAGCAGTTCCGCCTGTAGGCGTTACATCTGCCGCATCGGCCAGTAACACACCTATTAATGTTCTGGTTAAAATGCTTGCGGTATTGTTACCATCATAAGCTTTATTACCCGCAGTAAAATTACCAGTGATATCTTTAACGGTAATGTTAGCTGTTGTGGTATTGATCGTTGATAAAGTATAGTTACCTGCTTTGGTACCACCAAGGGTCATACCTGTTCCGGTAACCGTTTTACCATTGGCAACACTTTCATTGTTAAAAGTTGCTGAACCACCGGTCAATGTAACATCAGCAGCATCTCCTGGAAGTACACCAGTTAAGGTTCTGGTTAATATACTTGCATTGGTAGTACCATCGTAAGTTTTGTTATCGGCAGTAATATTACCGGTAAGTACTAAGCCTGTAATATCGGCAGTGGCCGAGGCTGTGGTATTGCCCAGCGTATAATTGGCTGAAGCGCCACCTGTAATGGCAATGCCAGTTACACTTACCGGTTTGCTAGTACCAACACTTGCAGTTGCAAATGATGCACCTGTATTGCTTAAGGTAAACACATCACCCGCAACACGGTTATCGCTAAGGGTTACTGTAGCCGAAGTATTACCGTCGTAAGCTTTATTGATACCAGCTGCTGTTACCGTTAAGGTTTTGGCAGTAATATCGGCAGTGGCCGAGGCAGTGGTATTGCCCAGCGTATAATTGGCTGAAGCGCCACCTGTAATGGCAATACCAGTTACACTTACCGGTTTGCTAGTACCAACACTCGCAGTTGCAAATGATGCCCCTGTATTGCTTAAAGTAAACACATCACCGGCAACACGGTTATCGCTAAGGGTTACCGTAGCCGAAGTATTACCGTCGTAAGCTTTATTGATACCAGCTGCTGTTACCGTTAAGGTTTTGGCAGTAATATCGGCAGTGGCCGAGGCAGTGGTATTGCCCAGCGTATAATTGGCTGAAGCGCCGCCTGTAATGGCAATGCCAATTACACTTACCGGTTTGCTAGTACCAACACTCGCAGTTGCAAATGATGCACCTGTATTGCTTAAGGTAAACACATCACCGGCAACACGGTTATCGCTAAGGGTTACCGTAGCCGAAGTATTACCGTCGTAAGTTTTATTGATACCAGCTGCTGTTACCGTTAAGGTTTTGGCAGTAATATCGGCAGTGGCCGAGGCTGTGGTATTGCCCAGCGTATAATTGGCTGAAGCGCCACCTGTAATGGCAATGCCAGTTACACTTACCGGTTTGTTGGTACCAACACCTGCACTTGCAAATGATGCACCTGTATTGCTTAAGGTAAACACATCACCGGCAACACGGTTATCGTTAAGGGTTACCGTAGCCGAAGTACTACCATCGTAAGCTTTATTGATACCAGCTGCTGTTACCGTTAAGGTTTTGGCAGTAATATCGGCAGTGGCCGAGGCAGTGGTATTGCCCAGCGTATAATTGGCTGAAGCGCCACCTGTAATGGCAATGCCAGTTACACTTACCGGTTTGCTAGTACCAACACTCGCAGTTGCAAATGATGCACCTGTATTGCTTAAGGTAAACACATCACCGGCAACACGGTTATCGCTAAGGGTTACCGTAGCCGAAGTACTACCATCGTAAGCTTTATTGATACCAGCTGCTGTTACCGTTAAGGTTTTGGCAGTTATATCGGCAGTGGCCGAGGCAGTGGTATTGCCCAGCGTATAATTGGCTGAAGCGCCGCCTGTAATGGCAATGCCAGTTACACTTACCGGTTTGCTAGTACCAACACTCGCAGTTGCAAATGATGCACCTGTATTGCTTAAGGTAAACACATCACCGGCAACACGGTTATCGCTAAGGGTTACCGTAGCCGAAGTATTACCGTCGTAAGCTTTATTGATACCAGCTGCTGTTACCGTTAAGGTTTTGGCAGTAATATCGGCAGTGGCCGAGGCAGTGGTATTGCCCAGCGTATAATTGGCTGAAGCGCCACCTGTAATGGCAATACCAGTTACACTTACCGGTTTGCTAGTACCAACACTCGCAGTTGCAAATGATGCACCTGTATTGCTTAAGGTAAACACATCACCGGCAACACGGTTATCGCTAAGGGTTACCGTAGCCGAAGTACTACCATCGTAAGCTTTATTGATACCAGCTGCTGTTACCGTTAAGGTTTTGGCAGTAATATCGGCAGTGGCCGAGGCAGTGGTATTGCCCAGCGTATAATTGGCTGAAGCGCCGCCTGTAATGGCAATGCCAGTTACACTTACCGGTTTGCTAGTACCAACACTCGCAGTTGCAAATGATGCACCTGTATTGCTTAAGGTAAACACATCACCGGCAACACGGTTATCGCTAAGGGTTACTGTAGCCGAAGTATTACCGTCGTAAGCTTTATTGATACCAGCTGCTGTTACCGTTAAGGTTTTGGCAGTAATATCGGCAGTGGCCGAGGCAGTGGTATTGCCCAGCGTATAATTGGCTGAAGCGCCACCTGTAATGGCAATACCAGTTACACTTACCGGTTTGCTAGTACCAACACTCGCAGTTGCAAATGATGCACCTGTATTGCTTAAGGTAAACACATCACCGGCAACACGGTTATCGCTAAGGGTTACCGTAGCCGAAGTACTACCATCGTAAGCTTTATTGATACCAGCTGCTGTTACCGTTAAGGTTTTGGCAGTAATATCGGCAGTGGCCGAGGCAGTGGTATTGCCCAGCGTATAATTGGCTGAAGCGCCGCCTGTAATGGCAATGCCAGTTACACTTACCGGTTTGCTAGTACCAACACTCGCAGTTGCAAATGATGCACCTGTATTGCTTAAGGTAAACACATCACCGGCAACACGGTTATCGCTAAGGGTTACCGTAGCCGAAGTACTACCATCGTAAGCTTTATTGATACCAGCTGCTGTTACCGTTAAGGTTTTGGCAGTAATTGTTAATGCCGTTGCATTACCTGCTGCCTGTACTAAAGTATAGTTGGCCGCTGTTAAACCTGTACCGTTGATTGCGAACGAACCAACTGAACTACTTGCAGTAGCCGTAGTGGTAAAACTCAGTGTTCCTGTTGTAGCATCGCCAATGGTTTGAGAATTTACAAAACCAGAAACTGTTCCGGTTAATGCCGGAACAACAGCACCATAAATCTTCGATTTTGCATCCGAAGTATATGTTAATACTGCTTTGGCAACAGAACTTGTTGGTATATTAATTACTGGTGTATTGGCACCTGTACTGGTTAAAGTTACGCTACCTGTTATAGCAGCATTTGCAGGAGCCGTAGCTTTTAATCTTACATAAACCGTACCTGATATGTTGCCCGAGGTACCGATGGTCACATTCGGACCGTAAGTAATATCATCGGCACTCACCTCAAAATTAGCTGTTGAAGATGGAGTAGCCGTAATACCTGCCGATAAACCTGTACCCGAAACCGAAATACTGGTTGAAGCCGATGCAACACCATAAGTGGTAGTTAATCCGGCGGGGAATGTACTGCCCGCAGTAATGGTTGATGATGCTGTAGTAAAAGTCTGTTGCGGACCATAATTTGGTCCTCCATCGTTAGTAGCATAGGCCCTTACATAATATAAGGTGGTTGATGCTAATCCACTAACAGTTGCTGAAAAAGTACCCGTACCCGTACCATTAGGAACTTTGGTATTGGCTACAGTTGGATTGGGAGTTAATGAATAAACAATACCACGTTCGGTAACGGCAGAACTACCTGCCGCTGTTACATTCCCCCAAGCACTGCCGAGGTAGTGGTAATACTTGTGGCTGCATCGGTAGTTACTGTTGCTAATGAAAGTGTGGTGAACGAACCTTGTAAACCATTAGTAGTACCCACACCATTTACCCCTTTTGCGCGGTAATAATATGTAGTGCCAGGTGTAAGACTGGTTAAACTTCCTGTAATTGCAGTACTGCCTGTACCTGCAGTAATGGAACTTGGTGTTGCATTTACAGAGGAACCGTAAGCATTGGTTGGTCCCCAATCGAAAGTTGCTGTGGTAGTAGCACTATTATCGTTAATTACACCCGACAAAGCAGCCGAAGTGTATGATGGTGTATTGCCTCCCGTGGTAACCGTTGGCGCTGAGCCAACTGTTTCGAATAAACGGAAGTTATCAACTGCAACTTCCTGAGTAAGGCCACCATTTGTGTGGCAATTCATCCGGATATTCAAAGTTGTCCCAGTTCCTGGAATATCTGCCGAATATTCGGCAAAAGCATAAGTTAAGCTGGCACCATCACCCTGTAAATCGCCGGTGGTTTCCAACTGAAGCGTATTGGCCGATCCGGCATTCGATGGAGCAAGATTTGCATAAAACGCAATTGCCCTTACCCACGGACCACCATCAATCTGGTATTCGAATGCCAAAAAATCCTGTTGTGGCGTTGTTGACCCTGATACAGATTGACTATTCCAGGCAGAACCCTGCCACCCACCCAGATTGTCGGCTGCAAAAAGACCTTTAAATGATAAGCCTGTTTTTCCGGCAATATTGATATTGTTCCAGGTTACCTGCTGGTTTGCAGCAATGGAGTTATTGCTATTGGTTGGACCTTTATCAATATCTTCAGCAGCGAAAATTTTGGTTCCCTGAAACCCACTATATGCGCCATTCTGCAAAGCTAGCTGAGCTGGCGTTGTGCGTATAAAATAAGACGCAAATGGTGAACCATTGGAAAATTCAGGAATAGAGTAAGATCTTACTCCCGTGCTTGGTGCCCCGGCATCCTCAAAGGTGTCGCTCCAAAATTGGGATTGTGCACTTGCCCCAATGCTAAAGAAACAGAGGAGCAGTGCAAAAATTAAAGTAAAGTTTTTTTTCATAATTCCATAGTTTTAATTGAATTACTTTTTTTTAAAAAGGTTAATTTAGAACCCCTGTTTTTTCAGGGTGTAACATGGCATATTGCATAGCAGTCATGATACCGTAATCTGTACTGAGAATTTCAACAGCTAACTGTTGGTCATCTCTACAGGCTATGTATATCCTTTCGCTTAACGATACTATTGTACCGGGCTGATTATCGTGAGACTCGTCCAATATGGAAGCCGTAATTATTTTAACCTGCTCACCTTGTAAGGTAGCATCCGCTCCGCCGTTCCATGGATTGCATGCATTAATCAGTGCAACAATTTCTTCTGCTTCCATCCGGTTCCACTTGATATAAGTATCTGATAGTTCCGGTTTTTCATAATAACAAGACAATGATTCGTCTTGTGGTTGATTTGGAATGCTGCTGGCAAACTGTAACATATTGGCCATGTTAAGTACAACCTGCGCCATCCGGTTACTTAACTTCACGGTAAGTTTGCCGTAGGTATCACCGGTTTTGATAGGTACCGGATCGTTAAAAATGATATTGCCCTCATCAAATTTCGAATTCATAAAATGGGCGCATATTGCGGTTTCCGTTTCCAGATTTTTCAATACCTCAAAAATTGGCATCACTCCCCTGTACTGTGGCAGGGGGCCTGGGTGGAAATTGATAAACTTATCTTTTCCGTACGATAAAACGGCTTCATGAAGCAAGAAAGGAAAGGAAATACAGAAAATATAATCAGGCGCAACAGCATCGATCCATTGCCTCATCTCAGACATACTTCTTTTATCTGCGAAAGATTTAAAGCCGATGTGATTTTCTTCAGCTTCTCTTTCCAGTGCTTCTACAATATTTTCGGCTCCTTTGCCTATACCGATGCCGCAAATAAATTTTTCGAATGCAAGCAACTGCAACGATGGGAAAGCAAACTTTCCGCCACATAGTATCAA
This sequence comes from Pedobacter sp. HDW13, assembly GCF_011303555.1. Taxonomy (NCBI): domain Bacteria; kingdom Pseudomonadati; phylum Bacteroidota; class Sphingobacteriia; order Sphingobacteriales; family Sphingobacteriaceae; genus Pedobacter; species Pedobacter sp. HDW13. The sequence continues at coordinate 6,196,163 of NZ_CP049868.1, forward strand.
TATTTTTTTCTGCGTTTCCATCATTAAATACAGGTATAGCTATTGTACCATGCCGACATGGCATTATCCAGTTCGTAAGCAGACATTTCACTAAAATGCTCAGGTACATCATCGGCTATGCGCTCTATATGCACTTCACATTTTCCTTCAGCATTTGCAATTATATTCGCGTGATACAGTGGAGCAATCGAAGTATTGGTTTTAGGATCGAAATAAATCCTCCCCTTGGCCCTTCAAATTCGAATTCGTATAGGCCGTTTACAACTTGTGGGATGCTGTTTTTATATGTCTCAATTAAATCCAGTACTTTTAAAGCAATTGAAGCTCCTTCCCAGCCCAATAATGAGAATAAATTAGGCATTCTACCCGCAGCTGTAATGGTATCCATAAAGGCCTCGTTTTCATCAGACACCAGTTTTTTAGACCATGCAGCAATTCCTTTGATCTTATTACCAGGATATTCGGTGTCAGCCAGCATCATTTCCTCAAAACCAAAAGGAGGCAGATAAACCGGTAGGTTTTGCCCATCGAACGACTTTTTGATTCCTTCGAAATACCATTGCACAAAATCGCCACTGAAAATGCTCAACAAAGCACTATCAGGGTATTGCGCCAAATATTCTTTTAAGGGTTCTACTGTAAATTCTTCGGATCGGAAACCTGTGGCATGATTAAAAGTAATGGCACCACCCTTTTCTTCGAATGCTTTGGAAATACTATAGGTATGGAGGTAGCCACCATCGTAGTATCCGGTTACCATACCGGCCGATTTAAGCCCATCATTAGCAGCCTGTTTAGCGGCCAATGAGGCACCCAAAGCATTATGAAGGGAATGATAAAAGATATTGGGGCAACTGGGCCATTCATTCGGTAAATTAGCGCCTGCATCCAAAACGATCAGCATTTTATTGGCAGCTAAAAAAAGAGGCCTCAGCAGCTGTGCCATGCGGTGCCCGATGTAGGCAATTACCACCGAAACATTTTCTTCGAGCAAAAGCTTTTCTGCGCTACGGTAGCACTGCTGTTTTTCTGCTCCAAAACCGATATTTTCAGTAACTATTCTAACGTCACTTCTCCCCTGGTGTTTTAGGCCAGATCGTAATCCTTCATATAAATCAAAACCAATGGTTTGATAGTATGTTGATCTGGGTAATAAAATCCCTATTGTTTGCATAGTTACACTTATCTAAAAAGAGGGAAGTTTAAAAACTCCCCTCCTCTATGTATTTATATTAGTTTCTGCTTGGGAAAATTCCTTGCGTAGCAATAGAGTAATTGATTACCAGATAAGGGTTCAAAATCGAGAAAGGAAGGCCAGATCCAGCAATATCTGTAGTACCTGAAACCTGTGTACCGCCTGTAAATACGTTAGGTGTTGCACCGTTACCCGAAAATATTGAACTGCTTCCTGTAGCCAGATAGTTTCCATCCGCAGCCGATTCGTCAGCATTTGCAGAAGAAGCTTTTAATTTTACCTGAAGCGCATTAGCCGTGTGCACGTGTGCTGGCATGTTCGATGTTAACAAAGTTACACTTGTTGTACCCGCTGCTTCGCCCATTACGTAGTTAGGTAAGCCTGGCCCTTGCCCCTGACCGATAGGCGCACGCCCCTGTAAGTTAGGCAAAGCAAAAGTAGTTTGTCCGTTACCACCATAAGTAGTACCCAATAATGAAAATAAAGCAGTGTTTTGCGCAATCGACAAAATCTGACCAGCACAGGTCATGTAGCCCCTGGGCGCAAAATAGAATCCCAGGATTTTAATCTCTCCAATGAATGGTTCTGTAGACATAATTTTTATTTATATAGTTTAAAAATTGAATTGGTTAAGGATTTTGTATTATTCTAATTTGGTGCAACAGGGTTAAAATTATTTTCAGAATGGCGAAGTAAGCTGATAACTGTACAATTCCCTGCTTAAGATTTATAGCACAGTTAGTACTATCCGATCTCCTGTTAAATGATTAATTTCAGGTAGTTATTTTATTGAAATTTAGAAATCCTGCGACAGCAAATAATAAAGTAGCGATAGGTCCGTTATTACCCATATGCTGCTTTTGTAAAAAGCTTAAGCTGCCAAATCTTTTTGAGGTGGAATTAAAGCCCCTGTTAATATCGTAGTGATACATGATATTAGCCTGTTTTTGATTTACAGATTGGGGAGAAATAGTACGAATTGCTATAGCAAGCGCTCCTGTTGGGCCTGCCAACAAAAGATTATTGCTTAACAAAACGTTCCTATCCAGAAAAGAGCGTCTGTAGGTGTTCATAAAAAATTCAATATGGGATGATTGTTACTGTAAAGATGGGACAATTTTAGCTATAGTACAAATACTACAAATCTACAATTACTTAAACAAACCCTTTCAGTAGATAAAACATTTAAAATAGTATACAAAATAGCCTTTTTAGTAGTTAACAAGCAATATTATTTATTTATTGACATATGTCAATATTTACAAAAAAACAAATATTTTTTCTCAAACAACCTTAAAAACCAACACTAATGAGTACAATTAATACTACAAAAAACATCATTTTAGCCAATAATTAACATAGTGAATAAGTTGGTTTTTACATTTACTCAGATTAGCTGGGAAAGAATTCACAATTAAGCGAGATTCCAGTCCCTTCTAGAAAGTCATTCATGCTGCCCGTGCGGTAAAATCTAACTTGAATTTCGCTTAGCTCTTACTATGGTAACTTAACCGCTATAAGTGACTCAATTTGATTAAGTATTGTATTTACTATGCTTTGTTTTGATCAGGCTTAAACTTTCGGATACGTGTACAGCTTGACTTGCACCAGGTACGCGTTGTTTCAGATCAACCGAAATTTTTTGTTTAGTACTATCATATACAAAGCTTACTTGTGATACAGATTGTGCAGCATTATAATTCTGTCCTAATAAAACTTCTTCTTTTTCAGCATTTTTGATTGCCAGGAGTAGGCTCCGCCCCATTTTGGTGTTACCCCCAATAACCAAATCTACCTTTGTGCTCGATGCAGCCAGATCATGGTTGTTCTCCTTGCCATTTAAATCAAAACCTAAATGAGATAAGCAAACCACCAAATCACATGCTTCAACTTCTTTTAAATATTTAGCGATATTGTTTAAAGCCTCAACCGGATCAGATACTTTTACACCCGTCATTCTAGTTGTTTCTCCAACCCCGGTAACTCCTACCCTATATTTACCATAAGTAATTACCTGATAACTTTTTACAGCCTTTTGCACCTTTTGATCTTCAAAATGGTAGTTGCAGCTTAATAGATCGAAAGCCATGTGTGGAAGTAAATTGGCAAAAGCATCAATGCCTTGTTTTAAGTCGGCAGCGCTAAGATTAACCGCATGGTAACCTACCTTATTCATCCATTGGATGGTTTCGGTATGGTTATTTCGATTAAAATTTAAAAATCCACCGGCATCCAACAATAAAGTAGAAACCAGTTCGTTATTGATGGTAGTTCTTAAAGACTTTAAGCCACCAAATCCCTGGGAGGTTGAATCAACAGCGCCACAAATATCATTGCTATACATGATATTAACCTGTTTTTGGTTTAAAGATTTGGTATAGATGGTACGGCTTGCTTTAGCGAGTGAATCAATTGGACCAGCCAATAAGAGACTACTGCTCAGCAAGACGTTCCTCTTTAAAAACGAGCGTCTATTGGTATTCATAAAAAGTATAATAAGGATGTTTGTTTCCGTAAAGATGTGACAATTTTACTTATAGTACAATCACTACAGGCTTACATTTATACCAAACCCCACCTTCAGTAGGTAAAACACTCAAAATAGTATATTAAAGTAACTTTTTAGTAGATAAGAGAGAGCATTGACACCTGTCGATATCTATGAAAATTAGAAAAATAAGTCATTTTAAACCACACAAATCAACACAAAAGAGTATTCTTAGTATTACAAAAAGAATGTTTTATAAATAAAGTATGTAATTGGTTTACACTTTTTATTGAGATTAATTGAGTGGTATTTACAATCGAGGGTGGTTTTTATTGTTTTTAGAAAGTATTATTCGGTTCAATTAAACTATAAACTGCTCCTACATTTTTTTAATTCAGCTTTGTTAACTGCTTCGAAAATTTTTCATAGGCCGTAAGGACATCGGAATAACTTACAAGCTTTAGCTTATTATCTCCACTAAACTTTTCGCCCGGGCTTTTACTGTGGTACTTTAACCGCTCAGCCATTTTTTCGTATGCCGATTTATCCCATTGTACTACTTTTAGAAAATGCGACAACAGCAATTCTACTCCCCAACTATAATCAAAAAAGGTATTTTTAGGGTGATTAACCAACATAATATCGGCCAGGGTTTTATAGTAATTTGCAAGCACTTCTGCAGTAAATAAATTAAAGTCCTGATAGTGTTTCTCTTGTACCTCAACCTTTAAAATAGTTGAATTAACCATACCCGGAACAGCATGTAGCCCCCTTCTTTGATGGTGCGATGCAATAACAGCATTAGGTTCTCTTGAAAGGAAAAAGAATGGTGTACTTGGGTACCACTTCCTTAACAAAGGATAAAAATGAATGTGCCAGCTGTCTAGTTTCACGAAGAGTTGTTTATATGCTGGTTTTCTTTTTTGCCCCATTATGGCAATAGTCGATTTAAGCAAAAGCTCCTGCTGTTCTTCTGTTACAGTAGGATCCTGCTCTTTCATTCGCAAAATTTCATCAATTAACCGAGCCTCAGGAAAAACTATGTTTGTTAGAGCGGTGGCCAAAGCCTGCGATAATAAAGTTGACCCGCACCTCGATACATGAAAGATGAAGGCATTTGGTGGTATCGAATCGATTTGTTTTGCCAATTCAACTAAAAAATCTAAACTGCTTGTTGGCAAATATCCTGATCTTTCTTTCATGCGTATCCTGCAAAGCTGAATGGTTTCATCAAAAAAAGGTTCTTGTATATGCCTATCTTCCAGATCCACCCACAAAAGCTGCCAATCATTTTCTTCGTAAACAAGTTGGTAAGGAATCCAGTTTATTAACGTATTCATTCAAGATTTTTTTTCAATTGCGCGACCAAGTCCCCGGCTGCTGGTGTATCCATTCGCTCCAGTTCTTCAATCATTTTTAAGGTTGTATCCCGATCTAAAGCCTGTCCCTGGCTTTCTTCTTCAAATTTATAGCCATAGCTTTCGAATAAACGGTCTGTCCATTCATTCCTTAATGCATCAATAACCAAATGTACCCTAACATTTTCGCCAGCATTAATAATGCTGTGCGTTTGATCAAAATCAATGTACCAGCAGGAGCCTTCTATCAGCCTTAACTGCTCTCCTCCTACTATAAATTTTAGCTGATTATTAGTTTGAATAGGAATGTGTATCCTCAATGCGCCCCCTTCATAATTACAGCCTCGGTCTCTATGCGGTTTTATTTCTGCCCCGGATGTAATGCAAGCAAACGAACCGCTTCTTTAGGGCATTGCCACTCTTCGATGATTGATTTTAAGTAAGGCAATTGATTTAGTAAAGGTGTATCCTGATACTCATCTACCCCGTAGTTGGCTAAAATATCGTTTTCTCGCCCACTGGCTGAACGAAGTGCAATACTTTGCCAATCCCCCTCGTAATCATTCTTGTTGAAATGATCAACCCAATTTTGTTGTAATGCAATGGATAGCTCACTCTTGAGCAACGGAATGTTATATTCCTGGTTAAACTGGATGTATTTTAGCAAGGCCGGGATGTTTTTTTTTGTAATATTAGCTAAGTGTTTCTTATTGAGCAAATATTTAATCTGCTTTTTATCGGTGATGCTTACTTTAGATTAGTTTAAATATTTCTGAAATTGTAATTTTAATCTTAGTATTGGGTGAATTAATTTGCTTCAATCTTTTATGCACGATTCTTCCAGCAGTACTATTGCCTTTCTCGAAATTTACCGGCTGCATCATCACCCCAAACATCCACAGAAACAAATGGATGAATCTTTTATTCAATCAGAGCAGGTTTTCCTGAATACATTTGAACTCGGAATATTTGAAATTTATGATTTCTTATACTCTAAATGCCTGGACACTGATCATTTTAAACAATGGATTATTGACCTTAAAGGAGCAGACTTTTTTAATACAGCTTCGCAGCAATTCTTTAAACTTCAAAGCGGTAATAATAGTCAGCAAAAGGCTGACTTTGCGGACATACTAACTGCCGAACAACATGCTTTCTGGAATACCAATGGTTATCTCAAAATAGAACAAATTATTAACGGGCAAGACTGCGATGCAGTAACTGATCTAATTTGCCAAACCTTAAATATTGATTTAACCAATCCACAAACCTGGTATCCACAACACGAGTTATTACAGGGCTTAATGTTGCAAAAATATCAGGATGAAGCTATTGCCAACATTCGCAACAATATACAAATAAAGGCAGCTTTTAGCAGTTTGTACCAACACAACAACATCTTAGCGAATTGCGAAAAAGTGAGTTATAATCCGCCAGTGAATCGGCATTTTTCTTTTAAGGGAAGTCCGTTGCATTGGGATATCGATTTCCAGAAAGGCCCAAGATACTATATTCAGGGTTTATTGTATCTGAACGATGTTCCTGCCAACAGGGGTGCTTTTACCTTAATTCCGAGCTTTCATCACCAGATTGAGGAGCATCTATCCCGTTTCGATAATCCTGAAATTGCAATTACCGCTTTGCGAAATAAAGGTTTGGAAATTCCGGTTGAGGGTAAAAAAGGCGATTTAATTGTTTGGTTAGAATCGCTTCCTCATGCTGCCAGTCCGAACCATTCTGATTTACCAAGGTTTGTGCAATATGTGAGTTTTAATGAGATAGGTTTTTAACCGCAAAGTACGGAGAGAAAAGGCGCAGAGGCACAAAGCAAAATGTAAATAACCACGAGAGAGTCAGTAAACAATCCGTGTATTCCCAGAATCCGTGGCTACAACCGCAACGGATGCAATTCTATCTTAAAACGAGTTTCCATTATTTTTTTTTAATTTTAAAGGTCTGTCATTACCTCAAACATCTTGAACCAAAAACAACTACACAATGAAAACAACCGATCAGGGACAGGAACAACAATCGCCTATTCAACAAGCTTTTGCCCAAACCTTTTTTCATGGCACCAAAGCCGATTTAAAATCCGGAGATTTTATTGCAACGGGATATCAATCTAATTTTATAGACAAAAAACTGAAACACATTTACCTCTCCGCTACCTTAAATGCAGCAATATGGGGCGCTGAACTGGCTTCGGGCGATGGACCTGAACGTATTTATCTGGTAGAAGCCACAGGACCTCTTGAAGATGATCCAAATGTAACCGACAAGAAATTTCCGGGCAACCCTACTATGTCTTACCGGTCGATACATCCGTTTAAAGTTATTGGAGAGGTTACAGTATGGCAAAGTCATTCGGCCGAGCAGGTTCATGCAATGAAAGAAGGTATTGAAAAGCTTAAACAGCAAGGCATCATGACAATAGAGGAATAAGTATTATTTTATTCTTTTTACCATATAAGGCATTTTAGCACATCTGTTTTTTGTACTTTCTATATGCTCCTAGATGCTTAGAGCTAGTAGATATATGTATTTTTCACCATTTATACGACATTGAGCCTCCCTGTGTATTCCGCGCATCCGTGGCTGTTAAACTTAATCATCCCCCTGCCCCTTCAACAAGGGAGACTAAATCATCTTTAAGGCAATGCTGAACGTAGTTAACTATAAAAATTCTATGGTACTGGGCTCTCTGTGTATTCCGTGCATCCGTGGCTGTTTAAACTTTAATTCATTCTTCTTTTGTCAACAAAAAGCCTATCCATCCGGATAGGCTCTCGATCATTAACTAAACTTATCAATTCCAAACTGATAATATCTTTACCTCGCGGCCATTTCCTGCTCCAGGCTCGTGGTTGGCATCTGGTATTTTTTAGCTCTGGCAATGGCCATCTGCATAAATTTCTTGTAGTTCTGCTCGTTTTTAATGGCTTTATTCAGATTTGCTGCAGTTTTAATTAACTCCAAACTGCTATCCTCATTTATAATGGCATCGGCCCATTTGCCAAACAACTGACCTGTTTCGCCTGTCAATTGTTTTTTCGATAATAACCTGCTGTATAATGCGGAGAAATGATATTGGTACAATACGGGGTGTTGAATAGCGAACTTCAAATAGCCTACTGTATCTTTCTGTATCCCCAAATAGTAACGATCGCTTAGCGTTTGCAGGTTAATTTTCCAGATATTGGCAGGGAACTTGCCTTCGTAGCTTTTTAAAAATTGTGTAAATGCTTCTGCGCCTTTATCGGTTTTTAATTGTTGCTCCATTTTTTGAAGCAAAGCTTTGTCAACCAATGCCTGTACAACTGCCTCGCCATAAAGTGCCTGGTAAGCTTTATAGTCATTTAATATTGCCTCATTCAGTTTGGCTGGACTTATCCTTGAAATTAAAAAGGGCATCAGGGCATTTGTAACCTTCATATCCTTTAAGCTATCCGCATAGGTTGCAATAATCTGCTCGGTTATGCCTTTGCGGGTCTTTGCAAATTCGTGATAAAAGGCTGGGTAATCGCTTTCTTTAAATGTTGCGGAATAGCCTTTTAAACTTTTATTTTGTAGCTGTTTTTGCTTTGCATCAGCTAAGAGTCCGATCAAATCGCCCGGATCTTTGTAACCTGAGTTATTGCTAATCAACTCTCCTTTTGCGTTAAGCACTAAAAAAGTAGGAAACCCATTTAAAATGTGCTGTACTTTTAAAGTATCGCCCAATTTGTCTTTAAAAATATCAACTTTAAGCATTACAAAATCTTTCGCCATTGCCGCTTTCACAGCAGCATTAGGAAACACATCTTCATCCATTTGTGCACAGGGAATACAGCCAGTAAAGTAACAATCTATAAAAATTAGCTTGTTTTCTTCCTTGGCTTGTTTTAGTGCGCTTTGATAAGTTTGTGCCCTGGTACCTAAAGTACAGGCAAACAAACAGGCTAAGAGGTAATATTTTATATTTTTCATGTTTTATTTGGTTAATGTAATATCCTTTTTGGTATCCCCCGCAGTATAGCTAAAAGTTAAGGGGCTGTTGGCCGGCAGTTTTTTCAGCTGTTCCAGTTTCTTAGTATTTTTAAGTAAATCGGCTGTATTGGTTCCGTTAATCTGGGTAATTAAAGTACCTTTTTCGAGCTGTGTTTCATTTGGTGGCAGTTGCCTGATTGAACTGATTATCTCTAACTGTCCGTTTAAGTTAAAACCCAATAAATAACTACCTAATGTAAAACTCTGCGGGTATACGTAGGTGTGATTTGGCATAAAATAGATCTCGTTTTTCTTTCTGTTGATGGTAAAATTATATCTGGAAATAATCCCCATACCTATAGAGCCATCGAAACCCGGACTCCAGTTTTCATTTTGACCGCCGCCAGCCATTAAAGTAACAGGCATTTCTTTTATTACGGGCATATTGGTAAAAGAGAAGCTGCTTGCCTTGCCATTAAAGGTTGGCGAGGCAATGCCCATACTTACAGTACTGGCAGGATATTCTGAGGTAAAGCCACTTACCAATAAACGGTTCTGTTTTACAAAGGGCTTGAAACAAATCAGGTTATACGAAGCTCCGGTATCGAACACAAAGTTACCAGTGCTCGATTTCCCCGCAACAATTTCTACATTGCCAGGTATAATGAATACACCTGAAGGAATAGTAACTGGCACTACAGTCCCTCCTTTTTCGTATTCATATCCTTCAAAATTATAAAGGGAAAGTTCTTTTTTGTTGAAATCGATCTGGGTGATATAACTCCTGGTCATGGTATTGCCAATAATGCCATCTAAATCTTTCCCGGTTTGCGGGAATACAGCAATAGGCTGGTGTTTCAACACAAATCCGTTTTCCATGGTAACATCATTATCACCAGAAATATCAATTTTCATGGAGCCTCCAACTACAGAAGCATTGTTGCTTCGCGTAATTTTAAGCCCAATGCTATCAGCAAGTGTTTTCTCAAGCGCCATGCCATCTGCACCGGTATCGAAAAGGAGTTTAAAAACCCTGTTGTGGTTATTTAGCTTAACTTTTAAAACAATAGAGCCGTGTACCATCTCAAAAGGGATGGTTGTTACGGGTTTATTTTGCTGCGCGTTTACCATCAGGGTAAAACAGCTCATCAGCAAAATAAATAGGGTAAGTTTAAATTTCATTGGAGTTTGCTTAATGTCCGTATATTTTTGCCAAAGCCTGGTCTATATCATCTGTAGCACTTGCCGTAATTCTTAAAAGCACTTTTCCATCTTTGCCAACCAATATCTTGGTCGGGAAAGCCATTACATTATAATCTTTTACCAGGTCTTGCTTTTCAATTCCATCCATATTGAGGATATGAACCCAGTTAATTCCATCCTCGGCTATGGCTTTTGTCCAGGCTGCCTGGGCTTCGGTTAAGCTTTTACCCCTTTCCTGAGCAATGCCTATAATTTCGAATCCATCTTTTTTGTATTGCTCATAAAGCGCTTTCAGGTGTGGGTGACTGGCCCTGCACGGACCGCACCAGCTGCCCCAAAAATCGAGAAGTACGGCTTTCCCTTTATAATCGGCCAGGCGAATCAGTTTTCCTGCTTTATCTTTTCTTTCGAAATTGACAGTTGGTGAGCCAGCCAAAGAGTTACTTACTTTTTTCAGGTAGCTTTTTATTCCTGATGCCATAGGGTGGTCTTTATATTTAGCAGCCAAACCGTTAAAAGCCTGTGTATAACCATCAGCTGTATAAATATTCTGCATTCGGCTCAATAAAAATACAGATGCAAAGGCCTCGGGATGTTGTGCTACAAAGCTTTTCTGCTTGTCTCTGATTTTCTTAAAATTAACACCTGCCTCTTCCTGCAGCATTTCTGTTGTTGCTTCGAGTTTTTCGCCATGGTACTGGGCATTAAACAGATTGTTATAGATCAGGTAAGTTCTACGCTCCTCTGCTCTAACGCTTTGCTTATAACTGTTGAAGATGTTATTTTCCTGATCGCCTTTTACATCGGCAAATTGTACCAACAATGCATCGCCGGTTAAGTTAATATCCTGATTGTAGATAAACAGATCGAGTGGCGGAGCTGGGTTGCCAACACTTTTACCATCAACAATGGCAGAAAGATCTCTTTTTATCCCAACATCCATTCGCGCAACAACAGGAACTTTTTGTTTGGGCACCGTAATGGTAAAAACATCGTTAACGGCAGTAGCTTTAAAAAAAATATTTTGACCGGCATCATCTGCAAAGCTTACCCTTACGCTGTTTTCTTTAAGGCCTTTCAGGCTCCCACTAATGTGGATACTATCCTGTTTTGCATAAAGTGCCTGCGAAACCAAAAGCATGGCAATGCCCGTACACCAATTTTTTAGTGTTTTCATAGTTTAAATGTTTTGATTTAAAGGGTAGCACTGATTAGTCCTACCCTTCGGAACGATTTATTTTGCAGCTTCTGCCAACAAAAGTTCTTTCAATTTAGGATCTGAAGGACGTGCTGAATCGACACTTACAATTTTTCCTTTTTTATCAAACACTAAAAATCTTGGAATGGTATTTACTTTATAATATTTAGAGAATTCGTTATTCTGACCTGCAAACAACTGCATACCTCCTAAATTTTCATCTTTAATCATTTTCAACCATTTCTCTTTGTCTTTATCGGCATCAGTAGAAATGCTTACTACTTGAATAGGCTGTCCCTCGATATCTTTTTCGAGTTGTTTAAGGTGCGGAAATTCAGCTCTACACGGACCACACCAAGTTGCCCAAACATCAACCAATACCACTTTCCCTTTTAAACTTGCAAAAGAAACATCTTTTCCTGTTTTATCAGGATAACTAAACTGTAAAGCATCGGTACCAGGTTTGTAAGAAAGAAGTGGTGTTATTAAAGCATTATTTTTTTCTTTTTGTGCTTTGGTTACAATGTATTTTTCGAAATGATCGGCCACTGCTTTGTACTCGTCGTGGCTTTTATATCTGGCCAGGTTTTCTAACACCAGTTCACCTTTTAAGGTATCGTTTGGCACATAGGTGGTATAAGTTTCTAAACCTTCAATGCCTGGTTTGTATGGCTTTTTATCCTGACGCATATTTACACCAACTAATGCTGATAATACGCGCATGCCATATGGATAGTTGTAAATCTTTTGAGCGCTCTTACCCATTTCATTGGCCTTAAGTGTGCTATAAAAGTCGCTGTATTCTTCTACACCAGGATGTGCAGAACGTGGTGTATTTAAAAAATTAGTAGCGTAGTTGGCCAAATCCAGTTCAATAATATCTTTCATTTGTTTATCGAACTTCGCATTACCGGTAGCTTTTCCGTTTAAAAATGTTTTGGCTTTGGCTACAATGGCTTCCTGCTGAGGAAAATAATCCATAAACGTACTGTTCTTACCCATAAAATTGATGGCTTTCTGATACAACGGATTGGTTAATTCGTTCCATTGTTTCATTACCATATTTTCTTTGGAGTTAAGTTTTCCGTTTAGTGTATAGGTCGTATCCGCAAGTGTAATATCAAGCTGTTCGCCCCCTTTAAAATAGAAAGTATAGTTTTCATTTGGCGACAGTTCATTACCTGTTCCAATTACATAAACTCCTTCATAATCCGGGTAAAAGGTAAAGCCAAACTTTTTACCTTCACTTACGGCAGCATTTGCAATCTCTACAGTTCGGCCATTGGCTACTTTAAAAAGTTTAACATTTGGGCGGTTAGGGCGTTTCAATTCGCCTTTAACCTGAACGGGTTGCTGTGCTAAACCCGCCAACGCAATTGCTACCAGGGCAAGCGTGGTGCTTAAAGTTTTTTTAATCATTTTTTCGATGTTTTGTTTATTTGTGGTTATTTAAATGGCAGTTTAACAGGGTGCCCTGGTTACAGGCACCCATTAAACATTCTACCATTGAATTGTATTTGTAGATTCGGAAACGGATGGCGAGATGTACAATATGTCTTTAGCCGTACCAGTTCCTTCGAGGGTAGCTACCGGATTACCCGAAATACTACCTGAGGCTTTGTTAAACATGCGGATTTTGTAGGTTCCGTTAATTTTAGAACCTAACATAATGTAGTTGTAAGCATACCCGGTTTCTGCTCCTGTTTTGTGGCGGATAAAAGTAATCTGCTCGCCTGCAGGCACAGTATATTCCAGTTTTTCGAAATTGTTACTCAAATTCCGGCTCCATACCTGATTACCACCTACAGAGAAATACATTAAATTCTCCTGACCATACATTAAAGTCATGTTGGCACCGTTGTACAACTGATCGGCAGTAGTTAACGAAGTATTGGTTAACTTCATCGTATAGCCATCGATATCAATATTGGATAAGGTTTTATTTGATGAGTTGCTCTTATCCTGAAATACTGCACACCCGGAAAATACATATCGTAATGCAGGTGATGGCAGATAGGTGCCTGATTTTAGCCCCATATACAATAATTTCTGATTATTATTGCTTGCACTCATCGAAGTACCTGTTACATCGCTAATGCTTGAAAGTGCAGTTCCATAGCCACTGCCAATTCCAAAAAACGTACTTGAAGTTTCGTCGAAAAAGTAGGCATTACTACTCGTGTTAGACATGAAATACTTAGATATGCTGTAAGGCGTATTGCTGGCGTCTTTTAAAAACCTTCCGCCAAACTTGCCAATATTAGCCGAGATATTAACAATGGAGTGTACATTCCCGCCATTGATTAGGTAATAAGCACTACCTCCACCTGGAAAAACCTGGCAAGGCCCTTTAACTGTAGGCGCATCAAAAAGCAAATTATCAAGCGTAAAGATTTTCTTCAGGGTATTTACATTAACCGTGGCCACGTCTTTATCGGTTGATAAAACCAATGTGCGGGTATTACCTAAAGTACCCGTAACCGTTGATTTATAGGCTGAAAGAAAACTAAGCAAATTGGCCTGTCCGGGTAACTTACTACCGTTAATGCTACTGTAAAGATTCTCTCTTTTACCTACGGGCACAATACTGGTTGGGGTTAAAAATAAATCGAGGTCTGATTGTGTACCATCATCTTTGGCCACATACCAACCCCTTGTAAATTCGGTTACCACATTTACCGGCACATTAATGTACTGCGAATAACCGGTAGTTTTATTGGTAACGCGGTAAACCAGGACCCAGCCTTTTGCAGCCTGCTTAATCAGGTAGTTAAGGTCTTTGGTTTTAGCCAGCGTATCCAACACCGGAGCCGATCCCTGAACATTGGTTTCGTATATACCCCATAAATATTCAAATTGTGCATTTGGCTCTGTTGAGCTTACCTCTGGTGTTAAGGTTAAACGATCAAGTTCTGAAATTAAGGTATAACTCGATTCGATGCCTTTAACCGTTATTTTTTCACCCGTTTTATAATCATAATTACTGTGATCTTTTTTGCAGGCAGTCATCATAGCCATTACGACCATAACGTATATCCATAGATTTTTCATCTTTTAATTTTTAATGGTTAAGGAAAAACTACTACTTCGCCAAATTCATCAACCAATGGCGCGCCGGGATGTGCATTGTTATAGTTGATTAATGCGGTTTTCATGGTAATCTGATAATAACTCAGCAAACCGCCTACGGCATAGAGGTTGTTGATAAAATCGTTATCCCATTTCTCGCCTGAGCTATTGATCAGGAAGCTATGTTTTACCACACTGTATTTACCAAAATAATACTGGGTAAAAGATGCTGTCCATTGGGCCGGCTGGCTTAAACGATCGGTAACTTCAATTTTTCGCCAGAGTTTATTTTGTTCACCCAGCTGGAAATCGGCATTGGCCGTAATTTTAAATTTTAACTTGGGTGTGTTTGTTTTTAAACTGGCATCGCGCAAAACAATTACCGGTACACGGGTATGTACCGTACCAGCCTTGATTACATAAAATTTGCTCACCTTCGGATCGTTAAAGGCCACATAATGGGTACCTGCAACCGCGTTTACTGCGTTAGGAATCTGCTCCTGTTCGAGCGTAAAAGCCCTATCGGTTTTGGTGGTTCCACCGATGGCATAAATATCAAAGTAAATGGTATCCTGCAGTACGGTTGCATCTTTGTAATAAAACGTATAAGGCTTTAGTGTATCTACAAGATCGTAAGAGGTGGTATATATCCGGTTCGGCTCAGGCCCAAATTGTACCCTACCTATGTCGTTAAACAAATAATACTGATCTTGTTTGCATGAGCTAACAGCTGCTACAGCTATTAGCAATACCAGGTAAAATAATTTTCTCATGGTGTTATATTAAATAGCTTCAGTTTTTGGGATAGGGATCAAATAATTGACTGTTGCTGCCGAGGGTACAAATAAGAAACTTGCTTTAGGTACATTAAGGCGTTTATAGTTGTAAAAGCCCTGACCTTCTGCATAAAACTCTTTGCGGTACTCTTTAATAATTTCGGTTTGCAATGCCGAAGGGTTAGCAGGCGTAGCCATGGTACCAATGTTGCGGGCAGTTCTGAATGTTTTCAGGTATTCTACCCCTTCTGCATATGGAGCAGCTTCTGCAGCGATTAAATACAATTCACTCAAACGAATCATTGGGATTTGCTTAAAATCTGTTGCAGCTGTTACGGCTGTATTGGCCACTACCTGATATTTTTTGGTGATATAACATTTAGAACCGTTGCCTAAAGTAACCAGTTCCCAAAGGTTACTCTCTCTGATATCGGTACCGGTATTACCGTACAACTGGGTTTTGATGGTTGTTTCTGCAGTACCTTTTTTAAGTATTCCGGCAGCATAGTTGTTGTTATACTTATTAAACATATCGAAATCGTATAAACCGAAAACATGCTCAGCAGTAAGCACAAAGTCCTTATTGGAAAAATCGGTAGCTGCACCCAGTTTAAATTTCGGAGTACCATCGGTATTTTTCACATCAATTACCGCTTTGGCGCACTCGTAAGCTTTTGCTGTTTCATTAAACCACAGGTAAGTTCTGGCTTGCAAAGCTTTCACTGCATAATAATTCATACGCAGGTAACGGTAAGCAAAAAAAGTATCGCTTGGATTAAAACCTGATGTAAGTCCAGGGCTTTTAACCTGGGCAACACTATATTTTGTTAACGGATCGATATCTTTCATTAAGTTTTCTGCATCAGTTAAATCTTTATATAAGGCATTTTGAAATGCGGTATAAGAAATTTTCTCAACCGGGGTGGTCGATACTATTGTAGCATAAGGCATTGATGCTGCACCGGTTGTTGCGGTAGGTATAGGGCCAAACAGGCGAAGCATATCGAAATGCAGATAAGCCCTGATGGCCAAACACTCTCCTTTTACCAATTCGTATAAACCTTGTGTTTTAAACACGTCTTTTCTGGCATCAATTTGCCCCAATATGGCATTAACACTCGCGATGGTTTTGTATTGCTGCCCCCAAATGGCTTCAAAACTAATTTGAACACCTCCATCGGTATAGTTAAACAAGCCTAAACGCTGATCTGTAGCGTTTGAGGTAACATCCCAGCTTGAAACCAGGTTTTCAATCGTTGTTTGGGTTAAAGCCGAACCGTAGGTACTGCTACTTTTCATTTGGATATAAACACCCGTAAGTGCATCCTTAAAGCCACCTTCAGTATCGAAAAGTATATTCTGTGGCATTTGTGTCTTTGGGTTTACCGTAAGGTACTTTTTGCATGATGAGAAAAGTATCCCGGTTAGAAACACAGCGATTAATATGTAATTAATTTTTTTCATTGCTATAAGTTTAGAATGTAGCACTTAGACTCATGGAGAACTGTCTTGAAAAAGGATAATCGGTTCCTCTTTCTCTGCGAATAGTTGACAGGTACATTGGCTCAGAAGCGTTAACGGTTAGGTTTAAGCTTTCCAGTTTCATTTTCTTTAACCACTCTTTGTTGGATAAATTGTACTGAAAATTAATGTTCTGTAATACCAACGTATTTTCATCCTGCACAAACCTAGAAGATTTGTAAGTTGGTGTAGTTACCAGCAAGCCTTTAAAAGCGGCAACATCGCCCGGGTTTTGCCAGCGGCTGTAAAACACCCTGCTATCTACATTATTCTTGTAATTAGTAAGTTCTACCCGGTCAACCAGTGTTCTATTATATTGCTGCCCACCAACGGTATATCTAAACGACGTATTGATTGCAAAATCCTTATAGCGGATCATGGTACTGAAGTTTCCGAAAAATTTAGGATCTCTTGAACCAACCGCAACAATATCAGTAGCTTTCCAGGTATAGGTTGGCTGACCATCTTTACCCAAATACAATTCTTTTCCGGTACTCGGATCGATACCTAAAGAAGGTACAACCCATATGGCATTACTCGAATAACCTTCGATGTAAAGGGTACCTGGGTCGCTGTTACCGTTAAGCGTGGCGGCCTGGGCATCTTTTAACGCCTTTGAAGTTTCTACAATTTTATTTTTATTGTGCAATAATGCTGCAGAAACACTCCAGATAACTGATTTAGGATTGTTTAAGATAAAACCTGTAGCTTTTAGCTCGTAACCATTGTTACGTAAACGGCCAATATTATCTACATAGCTGGTAAATCCGCTCGATGCCGGCAAGTTAACCGATGAAACCAGATCTTTAGTGGTTTCAATATAATAATCACCTGTAAAGCGAAGTCGCCTGTCTAAAAATTCTGCATCAACACCGATGTTATATTTTTCCGTTTGCTGCCATTTTAGCTCGTCATTTCCTAAGCCTATTAAGTAAGATCCCATCCAGTTGTAGTATCTTTCGTTGGTATAATACTGGTAAGTAGATAAAGCCTGGTAAGCGTTAAAGTTTTGCGCGCCGGTAATACCTACCGAACCACGTAATTTTAACCGGTTTACATATCTGTTACCTTTTAAGAAAGCTTCGTTGTGCAAATTCCATCCGGCACCAGCTGACCAAAACGGAGCAAAACGTTTTTTACTTCCAAACTGAGATGACCCATCAACACGCAATGAAGCATCAACAAAATACTTATTATCGTAAATATAGTTTACGTTTCCGGTGAGTCCTATTGAGCGTGTCAGGCTTTCGGTTCCGCTGGGTTTACCATCTTTGGCATATTGTAATGCCATAGATACAAAATCGAAATTGGCATTAGGAAAACCTTCAGCTAAAAAATTGTAGGATGATGATTTAGACTGACGGATGTTATAATCGGCACCAGCACTAATGAGGTGCTTAAGGCCAAGCATCTTCGTGTAAGCTAAATTTAAAGAGCCATCGTAACCAAAACTATTTCTGATTCCATAGTTGTAATCACCTTTTCTAAAGATATTATCAGTAGTATAATTGGCAAATGCAGTATGTTCTGCAGGTCTGAAAGCATCACTTTGTGTAGTACCTTTGGTTAAACCCAATTGCGCTCTTAATACCAAATCTTTAACCAGGTTCCACTCTACCATGGTATTGTTAATCAATTCGTTGGTAGCACTCTTATCAAAAGTTTTTAGTGTAGCGTTATATAAAGGGTTGGTAGGCAGAGTTCCCCAATAATTTACATAATCGGTATTGCCCGGATCGCCGAGAAACTTCAAAACATTTCCATTTGCATCGTAAGGCCTCCAATATGGGTTCATGGCCACATAAGTGCTAAAAGTGCCGTAAGGCGATTCCTGTGAGTTGCTTTGCTGAATTTGAAGATTGTTTCTGAACCTTAAATTTTTATAGATATAAGCCAAAGTAATATTACCGTTAAAGGTACGGCGCGATGAGCCTTTCATTACCCCCTGAATATCATTTAACTGACCTGAGGCTGAATATCTGAATGCGTTATCGCCACCTTCTACTTTAAGGAAATGTCTTTGTCCCAATTCATTTCTTACGGGCAAAGCCATCCAGTCGGTTTCTACGCCACTGTTTACCTCGTTAAGCAAGAAATTGTAATATCTTTTTAAGGGTAGGTCAATTTCTGCCCTTGCATTGTTATAATAGCCGGCAATGCGCTCCAGTTCTAATTTATCAGCAGCCTTTAACAAGCTGTAACCGCTCAAATCAGCCGCTTCAAAATTAACATCTGATCGTAGTGATAAGCGTAGTTTTCCGGGTCGTGGAGCTTTGGTCATGATTACAATCACACCGTTTGAACCTCTCGAACCATACATGGAAGTAGCTGCAGCATCTTTTAAAATGGTGATCGATTCTACCTCGTTTTCATTCATATCGTACAATTTTTGTAAGGTAGATTGAAAACCATCTAAAATGATTAATGGGGTGTTAAGTTCGGCCCTGGCCTGATCTTGTAATTCGCCTACATTTGGAATACTCGAGTTACCACGAATCTGGATTTCGGGCAAACGGTTAGGATTAGATCCAAAGGCATTGCTTTCGATAATATTAAAAGCCGGGTCGATGTTACGCAAAGTAGAAATCAGGTTTCTGTTACCATTATCGGCCAGGTCTTTAGCTGTAATCATAGTTGAGGCTCCGGTAAAGCTCTCAACTGATTTTTTAAATAGCCCTGTGTTAATTACCCTTACTTCTTCCAAATCCTTAGTAGCTGATGAAAGTTTGATAGTGAAAGGCGATTTTTTATTCTTAATCGAAACTTCTTCTACTCTATAGCCAATATAGCTCACCAATAAAGTCTCCGTTTCATCAGGTACCAGGATTGTAAACTGACCGTTCGCATCGGTAGCAACAGGCCTTATGCCATTGGTGCCTTTTACCCTAATTAAAGCCCCGGGAATAGGCTGCCCTTTTTCATCCACTACTTTACCGGTTACCAAAATAGCTGCAACTACCATTTCGCGGTGTGCCTGGATAATAATAGATTTTTCTTCTACCCGGTAAACCAGCGGTTGTCCGGCAAAGCAAGCTTCCAGCGCCTTGTTTATAGAAACATTTTCTAAAGAAACAGTAACTGGTTTAGCTCTTTTAATAGCAGCAGAGTTATAAAAAAAATCGTATCCGGTTTGTTTTCTGATTTTTTGTATAACCTGTTCCAGCGAAGCATTTTCTTCACGCAAGCTTATCTGGGCGAAGCTTGAAGCGCTCACCTGTAAGAATGTAGCGATGATGATAAAGGTTATTAACTTCACTTTGAGTAAAATACGAGCATTTAAACGGGCATATTTTACCCGATAAATGTTATGTAAAATTTCATACATTTGTTTGTTTGGGTTTGGTCTAAGAAATGATAAATGGTTTATTCTATTTTCACAGATCCAAAAAAAATCGACTCCTGCAAGAGTTTAGGGATCAGGGCACTGCAATGCTCTGATCCTTTTTTTTGATCTGAAGCTGGTAAAATTTACTTCATAGCGGTAATCTTCCTCCCTTCTATTTTAAAATGAACTGTGCCCTCCTGATCAATCATGTTTAATGCCTGTTTTAAGCTTTTATCTCTGCTGATATATCCGCCAAATTCGAGGTTCTCTAAATCTTTCGGACATTCGAACTCTACATCATACCACCTGCCTAATTTTTTCAATATTTCGCCTAAACGTTCGCTGGAGAAAGAAAATTCGTTGTTTTTCCAGGCTAAATCGCCTTCGTTATCAATCTGTTTAACTAAAAGTTTCCCGCCCTGTAACACTGCCTGCTCGTTTGGTTTGAGCACCACCACCTGGTCTTGTGCACGAACCTCAACCTTTCCTTCGTAAAGGGTAGTTTTTGCAAAATCATCGTCGGGATAAGCCGATAAATTAAAATGTGTACCCAGTACAGCTATATCCTGCGTTTTTGTAATTACGTGAAAAGGTTTCTGTGCATTGTGCGCAACTTCAAAATAACCTTCACCAACAAGTTCAACTTCTCTCTTGTTATCTTTAAATGCCGTTGGGTATTTTAATGATGAAGCAGAATTTAGCCAAACCTTGGTCCCATCGGGCAGAATAACCTGATAGGTACCGCCAAGTGGCGTGCTGATGCTGTTAAAAGCCAATGCCTCATGATCTGCAGAACCTTGTACCGTATAAATTAATTGTCCGTTTGCGGTTTTGGTAATTTTAAGGCCTTCCTGCTGCAATACTTCACCTGTAGCCAGATTGTTCAGGATAATTTCGCGCCCATCGGCTAATTTTAGGGTAGCATTTTTCCCTCCGGGTTTAATATCGTTACTTGCCGTTAAATCCTGTCCGGCTTTGTTTCGCTGGGAAAACACCACAAAACCAATACTTATTGCGAGCAGTAAAGATGCAGCAATACCTACTGTACGCCATAGTTTTATTGTTTTCTTAGGTTGGTGTAGTGGAAGTTTTTGCCAAACCTCAGCCTTCGCCTTTAATATTTCATCGGCGTTAAATGCAAGAGGTTCTGATTCGGGTAAATTATACCAGCTCTCTAACAGGCTCAGCTCCTCTTCGGTGCATTTGCCTTGCTGGTATTTGTTAAAAAGATCGTTAGCTTGATGTTGTTTCATAGATACAAAAGGATTTTTTATCCTTAATTATAACTACGACGGCTAACTGGAAGAGAGGGAGTAGAAAAAAATTAAAAAATTAAAAAAAAGTTAACACTTAGTTTACTTCTGAGAATTTTAACTGCGTTGGCTACTTGTTTTTTCACAGTTAATTCGGAAATATTCAGTTTATGGGCAATTTCTTTGTGCGATAAACTTTCTCTTCTGCTTAATTCAAAAATAGCGCGCATTTTATCCGGCAATTGTGCAATCTGATCGTCAATTATCCGCGTAAGTTGTCTTTCCCGAACCAGATGATCGGTAACACATTGGTTGCTGATGATAAAATGCTGTAACGAATCGGCATACCTGCTGGCCACCTGTTGATGGGAAATCCGGTCTAATACCTTGTTCCTTATCGATACGTACAAATAGGATTTAAAGTTTGTGGTGATGTTTATTGCGGTTCGGTTATTCCATAAATTGACAAAAATTTCCTGCACCACATCCTTGGCTTCATCTTTATCTTTCAATTTATTGGCGGCATGCACATAAAGCGTATCAAAATAACGATGGTAAATTATCGTGTACGCCATTGAGTCGTCGTTTTTCAAGAGCAAATAGAGATCGTCATCAGGCAGTGCTCCGTAATCGAACATCGTTTCTTTTTTGATTTTTATGTTTGGTAATAAGTTTGTTAAGGGAAGATAATCCAAAAATAGTTTTATCGTAACAAACTCGCAAGTTTTCAAAACAACTCAATTTTTAGTTATTGAAATAAAATTGTTCAGCTTACCATTTTAACCAAAAAATATAATGCGCAAAATTGCAAACGAGCTTATAAAGGGCATCACAGCAAAAAACAATCCCGGTATAAGCAATATATTTTTTTTAATAAAAACAGGATCTAAAACTGTTATTCTTAGCGCAAGCAGCTGTTTAACAAATCAGCAGTAGCCGGTACTCACCTTCATTTTCTACTGGCGCACGGTGAACACAGGGTAAAACTTTTTGTTCGGGATGATCGACTGCCAATTTCCAAAGATGCCCCAGACCTAAATTTACCGGCTTTGCATTGTTTTTCGGCTGATAATGCAGGTCAAAATAATATTCTGCTAAAAAAGTTTCAAATCCTGCTTCCGGTCCTTCATGTAATGCTTTAAGCTTTTCGCGGATTTCTGGTATTAAAACTTTTTGTTCTACCTGATGATTCGGTATTATATCACCTGCAGCACCATAATATGTACATAAAAAAGTGTCAGTTGCAACGGGCGACCGGTCTACATGATAAGAATAAACATCGGTTGAAATGAAATCCAGCTCTTCATCACGCTGGTAACTTTTAATCAGGTTGAGCGAAGGAGATGCACCAAAATCAGTTAATAATTTTAGGTCATTTAGAATAATTCTCCTAGCCATACTCCCCTCTTCAGAAAGTTGCAACGATAAAAGGTTTTCGGGAAGAACCACTGTGATATCCTGCTCCAACTGGAGTTTAGTCACAACTTCTTTAAAATCTCCAGCTAAATTTCTGTGCCAGCACATGGCATTGGTATCTCCCTGAAAATTGGTATTTACCAGTTCAGAAAAGCTGGCAACAATTTCAATTTGATTGTTGTCTGAAAATTTATCGTTCATGTATTTTAGCAATCAGTTTGAATGAGAAGTGCTATTTGGTAAAAATTTTATTTACCAGGGCAAAAATAGCAGCATTATTTGTAAATCATGAGGTAATTCTTTTATTAGGATATGGCGAATAAATATTTAGCAGCCAGTAAAACAGCTCGAACAATGTGCTAACTTTAATAGGCCGATTGCTTGCTGTGGTGGCTGGATTGCTATTGGTTAATTGATGAATATGGATTATTTAGAAAAATTGATCGGTGATATTGAATGTCACTCTGTAAGTGGCATTGAGGAATGTTTTGCAAATGGAGTTAATCCTAATGATTTTTTCAATGGGAAGCCACTAATAGAGGAGTTAACCAGTGAGTATACCAGAACGCCTAGATTTAAAGATTGTGTGAGGGCGTTTATTACTGCCGGATTAAAGCTCGAAAACCAGGCATTATTGGCTGTACTTTCTGATGATGATGAATTGCTGGAAGATGAACTCTGCAAACATCCGGAATTGGTTAAAGCAAGTTATACCTTGCGTTGCGCTTACACGCCTTTGTTTGAAGTTAACTTATTGCATATCTGCGCTGAGTTTAACCACCTGTCTTGTGCAAAAGTTTTGTTTCGATATGGTGCCGATGTAAATACCAAAGCAGGAATCGATGCGTGGGGTTTCGGTGGTCAAACTCCTATTTTTCATACGGTTAATCAAAATGCTAACCAGTCACAAGATATGATGGAGTACTTACTTTCTAAATCTGCTGATCTTCAAACCACCGTTCCGGGCCTAATTTGGGGCAAAGGCTATCCCTGGGAAACACTTATTGCAGCGGTAAATCCACTTAGTTATGCAATGATGGGATTACTTCCACAAATGCATCGGGAGGAAAAAACAATTATGGATGTTGTTTGCAGGTTACTTAAAGCTGCGTATGGTATTAGTTATGTGCCCGGCAATATTCCTAATGCTTATCTCCATTAGTACTATATATTTGGCTTAACCCTAAGAAAAAGGTGGTACAATATAGCAGTTTAATGCTACGCTAATAATACCGGCCACTTTCTAACAGCATTAGCTATACTATCAAAAATAGCCAGATAACCGCATGTTTGTGGCAGGCTAATGCATACCATCTGGCATCCTGATATACTATAGCTCCGAGGTAAGTCCGTAGTAAGTCCGCATTTGAGTATAAAAATGCGGACTATACACGGACTCACTGCGGACTTACCCTTAATTTGGCAGCCAGATGACAGCACTTTAGGATACATTAAGGTATCTTAAAGATTGACCCAAATATATCCAATCACTTTATTTTTCAAACAGCATTCTCAGACATGGTTGCATGGAACAATTTTTCCTTTATCGAAAAAAGGGAGCAGCATCGAACATTAGTAATAACCGCCGAGCGAAAAATAAGATGTTTGTTTTTCACATCACTTTTAATGCTTTAACAACCTGTTTTTGGGCTAATGTTTTACATTTATTTGATTTCCTTTACTACTTTATATATACCGCTGGCCACGCTATAGAGTCCACTGCCGGCCGAGTCGTCTTTTTGGTTTGAAAGAATAACAATTTCAATTTGGGTGAGCGGATAGATGAGGCAGAAACTGCGAAAGCCATCTGTCCCTCCATCCACTCTAAGGTACTGATCCCAGTTCCAGGTCTTCCCGATCTCCCATTGAAAGGCGTGCGCTCCGTTATCTATGTCCCCAACTGTGATCCGGTGGCTTAGCTTGAGTGCGGGATTGTTCTCGGTGTTCTGATACCGAAGGTACTTGAGCATATCGCTTACAGAAGAGTGAAGACTTCCCGCCCCTGGAAGGGTGCAGGGCATATTACCAACCGCTGCTCTATTTGTACCGTATCCACTAAGTTGCTCTTTAGCATACTTTACCCTGTAGGAAAGAGCCGTTCGGGCCATGCCTAAGGGAGAAACGATATGCTGGCTAATGAGCTGATAATAGGTTTTTTGATAAATCTTTTCCAAGATTAATCCAAGCAGTTGATAACCGACATTTGAATAAGCATAATGAAAAGATTTTATGGAATCAAGCTTTACATGATGAAGAGAATCCAGAAAAGCGGATGTTTCTATTGGGTTGCCAAAACTGTTGGGAAACTGGGCAGTATGCGCCAATAGATAGCCGATCTTTACCGGATCGTCGTTTTTATACTGGAGATTTGGAAAATTGCCAGGAAGGAATTTACGGATATCATCGTTAAGAGACATTTTTCCCTCCGTAATCGCATGGGCGATGAGCAGGCCCGTAAAGGTCTTGGTAATTGAGCCGATCTCGTAGATGGAAGTACTGCTGGGAAGTTTTTTAGATCCCGGTGCTGTTTCGCCGTAATTATAGGTATAGGATTTTCCTTTATAATTGACACCAATCGAAATACCTACCCGCTTCCCCTCCTTCATATATGTAGCCATTAGTTTAGCTACCGCAGAATCGACTGGCGATCTCATCGGATTGTCGCTGCTTTGTGCAAAGCTGCAAACACATGTAAATAAGAAATAAATCAGTATGGCTATATTTTTCATAACACACGCTAATATACGAAATATTTCGTACACAAAATAAATGTTACGGTCGCAGTTGTTACAGCGGTGATGTTCTTATCTCAAGAACGGATCTTCTGAAAAGGATTGGCCAAAAAAGATTGGATAATTTCACTCATCGTTTTTCCAATCAAGCTGTTCTTTTTATAAGCTTGCAGCATCTACAGCGTATAACTCGATATTGACGACCATTCGAACTTGTAATCCATCGCTCCAGACAGCCTTAAAGGTTTAATTTTATGCAGCTTAGTAATAGATTATAGGCTCCCTTTTACAGAAATGACCAGGTATCTATTCTCTCAAACCATATAATCAGCTCTTCATTTCCATTAGAATAATGGATTTATATTCCATTTAATACCAAGAATTGAGTATAGGAATTGATGCAGTAAAATGTTTAAATTAGAATATGCTTAAAAGGGGTATTAGCGTATGGGATTAGCTTGATCAAAAACACAAAAATCTAAATAAATGCAAAACGCAATCGCTTTTTCCAACAATGATGTTATCACCATTGCCTGGAGTTTCGGAAAAAAACCTGTTGGCTGTATGGGTTTCGCCATCTACCGGATTGATAACAAAAATGTAGAAACTGCCTTATCGAGTTTTTCTGTCTTTAAGGGCTACAAAATTGAAAAAGGACAGACAACAAGGGACTTCCCTATTCAAAAATTTTACTGGAAAGATGTGGATGCAAGGCGGATTGGGGAGAAAACCGGTAACCGGAAGTTTCGGTATAAGATCGTTCCGCTGAAAGGCAAACCCGGCGAGCTGGTGGAAATGAGCGAGCTGCCGATCATCATCTCCAATGAGGTGGAAATCACGGCGAATGTGGGCAGTAACATGTCGGCTTATTTTAACCGGGGGTTGATCTCTACGCAAAGGATCTCCAAAGCGCTGACCGATGAACCTGAAAAAGGCGGGCTTCTGAAACGGGTTGCGGACTATAAGGGAAAGGATGTGTTAAGGGAAAGCCTGTCGGGCGATATGGTGGAAGCGATTACCGGTTTTTTGGATAAAGCAAAAGATGAAGGAAAAATTTATGCGGCTTTGTATGAATTAGGTGATCCGGAACTGATTGAATTGCTGAAGGCTTTAAAAACCAGCCTGAATATTGTTTTATCTAATTCCAGAGGCAAAATAGACGATACAAGTAAGCCCAAAAAACCGGATAAAAATGGCGTACTAAAATATCCACAAATCACGGTTGACCACAATGATGAGGTTCGCGCTGAATTGAAAACAGTTGGTGCGGAGGTATATGACAGGGTGATGCCGGAAAACCATATCGGGCACAATAAATTTTTGGTGTATACCGATAAAAACGATAAACCAAAATCGGTACTCTTTGGCTCCACCAACTGGACTTCTACAGGTTTATGTACTCAAACTAATAATACAATGATTATTGAGGATCCGGCGCTGGCCGGGCGGTATATGGATTATTGGAAACAGCTGGTGTTGGATAATGATGCAGCATCGGGTATTGCTAAAAACCTGCAGGGAAGCGTTTTGCGCAGCTGGTGTGCTAAGGGAGAAAGTTTATCGATTGGTGAGCATACCCTGCAGAGCTGGTTTTCTCCCAATACACCAAAGGCAAGATCGAACAATGCAAATGAACTCAGGCCGGTGGATATGGAGGCAGTAGTTAAGTGTATCAATGCGGCTAAGCATTCGATTTTATTCCTCGCATTTTATCCTGGTTCGCCTTCAATTGCTAATTGGTCTGCTTTAGCATTAAAGCAAAACAAGCACCTGTTTGTGCGGGGCTGCGTAACCAATAAATCTGCGTCTGAAGGTTTCTATTATGACCTGAAGGGTATGGTTCCACCAAAAAAGGCCGATGGTGATAAAACACCCATTAAGCAGGATTATCGGGTTTTCGGTGCTGAAGCTTTCGATGGCAAAAAAATTCCGGAGGGTTGGATTAAGGAAATGCTCAACGCCGGCTTTGCCATCATCCATGATAAGGTGATGGTGATTGACCCTTTTTCAGAAGATTGTGTGGTCATTACCGGCAGCCATAACCTGGGACACAAGGCATCGTATGATAATGATGAAAACCTGGCGATCATCAAAGGCAATAATAAACTGGCCCTGGCTTATACCACGCATATTTTAGATGTTTATGATCATTTTTCTGCCCGCTATTTCTTTAAAAAGAACAGCAATTACGCCGACTTTTTACTCAAAGACAAGCCTGAATTGTGGATGGACAAGTATTTTGATGCGGAAGGGAATATTAAAAATGCCCAGTTAAACTTCTGGTTACAGGCCAAAATCTAACCGGGCACGTTTGGGAATAATGGTGAAGGTAATCAGATCAGATTCCGGCTGAGTTTAAAAACCAGTTCGGTTTTATCGTTCACCATTACGCTCCGATACAGAAATCACAAATTACTGTAAATAAACAAATTAAACCGAAAAATACGCAAATACTAAACAGCATTTTTCAGGCTGTTTCACTGTATTACAATGGTAAAAAGATTAATTTGCAAAACAATGTTTTAGACCATTGGCCTGTTAAAAAAGCAGATCAATAACACTTCGCAGCGAGTCTATTTATCAATATTAGTTTAGGCGAGGATTATTATTCTTCAATTTTCGGACAGATCTGTGTTGTCCGAAATTTGCTGCAATAATTCAGCACTACATTAAGGTAACCTCCAAAATCATTACTTCAACTCATAGTCAATTTTAGTTACAATTCTTGGCTGGATAAATTCTTTATCCGCTACCGAGGTGAATTTAACAATTGTGGGTAAGGTATAGTTACCCACTCTGCTAAACTCTGCCAGATAGAGTTCATCGTATGCAGTATGTCCTTTGGCAGTATAGCCTTGATAATCAATTTAGCGGTTATGCGTTCTATCTATTTTGTGGTTGGGTTGCGTATTTCAATGAAACTGGTTCTTCCCCACTTTTGGTGGTCAATCCTGTGCTAATACCAGGATCAAAAAAAAACATAGCAACAACACCAAACCAACAAGCCGTACCACAAACCAAACCCTACAAACAATACACCTTTACTACCCCCTAATAACTTTCCTTAACCTCTCACCACCAACCAATCCCCCCAAACCAATCAACTCCCCAGTCCCTCCCTGTACCGGGTACAACTGTAGCCAATACCAGTTTAGCATCAGCCCCTCACTTATCCACCATATCCCAGCTGATAGCTGAAAGGGGTACCTTTAAACGCCTGCTCCATACCGTACCTATTTGCCCCACATAAGTCCCTATACCGATATACACAAATTTCCCACCTGCAGCCCCCTGTACAAAAGGCCCGGAAAGCTTGGGCTCTTGATCCCTCCCCCGCTCCCCTTTTATACCTACCAAAAACAGAAAGCTGATATCACTTGAAGATACATTTTGTTTCTGAATGCTCTGCCAGCTATTGCCTGATCCTTTTTGCAGCGCAAAGTCTACCCCCGGTGTAGGCGAGCGTAAAGTAATCTTGAGTTGTAGTTCCGTATTCATAACAAAAGGATAATCCACTGAACTAAATTAGTGATTGCATTGAGTTGTACCGCATTATTTATCCAGCACAATTTTCCTCACCAGGTTATTGTCCTGATCGGTCACATACAATGCGGTTCCATCCGAATTGAGCGCAAGCCCACTTGGGTGATTAAATCTGGCAGCAAGCGCCACTCCGTCAGCATAGCCCGCTACCCCCGACCCCGCAATGGTGGTAACCATTCCTGTAGGACTGATCTTACGGATCAGATGGTTATCCGAATCGGCTACGAAGATATTGCCTACCCCGTCCATCACAATTCCTTTAGGCCTGTTAAAAGTAGCGACATCTGCAGTCCCGTTTGAATTGCCTGACAGCGAAAAGTTCCCATAGCCCCTTCTTCCAGCCAAAAGCGAAAAATACATTCCCTCATTAACCGACTTGCAGATGGTATGGTTATCAGTATCTGCCACGTAGATATAGCCCTTAGCATCCACAATGATCCCGGAGGGATTGTACCAGAACCAGCCGTTACCAGAGGTACCCCAAGCGTTGGCTAATTCCAAAATTACCCCACCGGGGTTTAGTTTATAGAGATAACTGGAAGAGAGATCATTACAATAGATGTTACCAGTTTTATCAACTGCTACTATACTGGGCCGTTTTAAGTCTCCCGTCACTTTACTGACCACCCCAGAGGAGGAGATCTTTCTTAAGGCCGAATTGTTCTTGTCGGCAACAAAGATCTCACCCTTATCATTGATTGCCAAGCCCATGGGAGCTGCGAACCTCGCATTGCCTCCTGCTCCATCCTGAAAGCCCGCTATAACATGCCCGGCAAGCAGGCTCACCTGCCCGAAGTGCTGATCTTCCTGATCATATTGTTATCCATATCGGACACATAAATATTCCCCTGTTTATCCAGGACAATACCATCCGGACGGGCGAAATACACACCGAGCGCCGGACCATCGACTGGGGTCACATCGCCACAAAACGGCACCACCTCACCGGTAGGAAGCACCTTTCTTATCGTACGCCTCTCCGGTTCGACAACATAAAGTCCCCGTTTATCATCATAACAGAGCACAACAGGGCGGTCAAAGGATGCTGCTGCGGCCTGGCCATTATTATTTCCCTTTATCCCATTCCCGCAATAAGTTGACACAAGCCCTGAGGGACTGATCTTTCTGATAACATGGTTTGACAATTCGGCCACATACAGGTTACCCGCAGCGTCAAATGTCATCCCAAAGGGAGCATTAAAACTGGCTGCTGTACCAAGCCCATTTGTCATCCCGGCAGCGCCTGAACCTGCCACGGTGGAGACTAAACCATTTGCCTCAACTTTTCGTATCCGCTGGTTCACCTGGTCTGATACATATAGTACATCATTTTTATCAAAGGCCAGGTTTAGGCGCCCCTCAAACCGGGCAGCAGTGCCAAGGCCGTCCTTATAACCACGCTGGGTCGAGCCGGCAAAGGTAGTCACGTTACCATTCAGGTCGATCTTTCTGATTTCACTATCGAAATCAACAACGTAAACCTCGCCCCTGGAATTGACTGCTATACTGTATGGAAAGGTAAAAGAAGCATTTTCTGAGGATCCGTCCACTACCGCTAGCTTACCATTTCCTGCAAAACTGGTCACATTGCCATCCATATCGATCTTCCTGATTATACTGTTACCATCGGTTACCAGGAGGTTACCCTGGGGATCAAGCGCTATATCCTGAGGATGGTAGAAACGCGCCTCAAGTCCTTTACCGTTTTTTAGCCCTCGGTTCCCGAGGCACTGCCTGCAAATACACTGACACTTCCTTCGGGCGAAATTTTACGAATACAATGTCTTAAGTAATCAGTAACAAATAGATTCCCGTTACTGCTGACCACCATACCTGATGTCGAGGTTAACAATACATCCCCGGGAATATATTTACCGGCCACTGTACTCACTACAGCAACCTGTGGTTCGGTCTGGTTATTGTCGGGAGCCTGAAGCTTTTCCTTACAGCCAAACAGCGAAGCCGTCAATAATAACAGGGTAGCTGGAAGGGATGATTTTTTAATCAAAAAGAACAAATTGGAGCGTTTAATAAACATATAAAAAAGTTATAATCAGTTGTAATACAAATCAGATCACCAGCTGGTGATCATAGTGGTCAATAATGATAAGCGTGAAGAGCAGGGCCCTGTAACCGCTAGGGACAATATAGAAAAGCAAAAGGCTAAGGGTGCCACACAAATATTTGAAAAACGTTGGTACATAAGATCAAATATAACAATTTAAAAGACCCAGTACCCCATTAGTTCAGTATTTAACCCCTGCCCGAAACAGGAACGGGCCCTGGCCTCTGATCCGGAATCCAGCGCCTGATAGCTGAAATACCGCAGAGTAACCCAGGCTCAATAATTTGATATCCATAGCTCTGTAAAACCCCTGCTGGCCATTGGATTTCCCCGTGCTGATTAATAATATTAAGGCAATTAAAAATTTATTTCCCATAATCATCCTATAAATATAACTGCAGTAGTTTTCATATCCCTATTGATTGATATCCCGTTTTTATCGATGACTTAAAAGGGAGGTTCATTCTACCTCGATTCATGCTATACCCGGTTTTATACTGGTAGCTAATTACATTCAGTGCACTAGCTGCCAGAAGGATCGATTTTCACATCTGAAGTGATTATGGATGTCCTCATTATAAAGAAACATTCCTCTTTTGGCTCATCTAATTAACCAACACATTGATCTCTTTCAAAAGTTCCATTTTTTGACTTGGTAGTTTGGCATTTTCGTCCACGATCTTACCTTGCTTATCTACCAACATATAGCGGGGAATTCCACCAATTTGAAACCTTCCGCTAAGTAGTGTAAATTCATCTTTACTCAACAAATAATGTTCACCAGTGATATTATTTTCTTTGATTGTTTTACTCCAGGATTCTTCAGAACAGTTCACACCAAGATATAGGAATACAACATCCAATCCATCCAATTCTTTCTTCAACTCATGGCTTGATGACATCTGGCCCATGCACGGACCACACCAGGGCGCCCAGAAGTCTACGTATACCACTTTACCTTTGTATTTTTCAACTAACTTCTCCAATAACTGTTCGGTGTTTGCTGCCATAGCAGACAACACATTGGTAGATAAGGGAAAATCCTCACTATTTTTAGATACTTCACTTTGATTATGCCTGACAAGGACAGATACCAATGTAGCCGATCCAATTTCTGCTACTGCTTTGCTTAATTCCCTTGAAGAGAGCCCTCCTTTATCAGTTATTGTAGCAAATACTACCTGCGCTTTAAGAAGCTTACCCACGAAGCTTCTGGCAGTAATACCAAACTCCTGGTTGAACCTGATAATGTTGTCTTCCTTCTGCTTATCAATTGCACTTTTTGCGCCAGCATACAAAGCCCTCACCAGCAGTTCATCTTTTATCCCTTCAATTTCCTGTTGAATAAAAATTGTATCCAGTCCTTTTGCGATAACGACCGCTTTGCGAGCTAATTCCTCTTGCCTTGGCGTTAACTGGTACCCGAGTGCTCTGGCTTTTACTATTACGGTTGCACTTGAAGGAGCAGTGATTTTATAGGACATGAGGTTGATCCCCCTACTTAATTCACGCAGTACGCTTATATAATTGGTCGTTATAACATTTATTTGCTCGTTTATTTTCAGCGTTTTTAGAAAGGCCAAATAATCCTTACTAAGGTATTTGCTTCCGTTAAGCCAACTATACCTCAGTAAATCATCAGCTATTTGGTAAGTGATAAATTGCTTGAAGTATTGCGAAAATTTCTTGCTCGAATGATGTAACTGGCTATACGTTAAAAGACTATTAAGCATTCTTTTTTGTTTCTGCAGCTGATATTTTTTATAGCTGTCCTGATCAAGCGTCCCTTGCTTATCTTTATTTACACCAGGCTCCATTAATTTCATTATCCTGGGATAAAAATTATTCATCTCGCTGTTCAAAAGAGCATCCTGTCCCATAAACAGTAAATCTTGCCTCCTACCGATAAAAGCCAAAAATTCCTCAAATGAGCCTGGTGCTTTTATCCCGGTATTGATAGCAATCATTTGCCGATGCCCCGGTACAGCGTAAAAACCTGCCAGCATATCACCATACTTAAGCATTACCTCCTGGGGATTATCCAACACGAAATTAAGTTCAAACCTCCCTAAACTGTCCACTTTAATAGGATACGACTGTTGCTCTTCATCTAACAAACCATTTATATTAAGTGAGATAAACTGATAACCAGATTTTTGACGGTCATAACCATTAAGCACCCCACTAAGATGGACAGAGCCAGGCTTGATCACTGGCAGTTGAAAACCTCTACGCTCGTAATTACCAAAATCGGGTTGTTCGTTATATTTTTTTGTGTATACTGCTTGAGATTGGAAATTGTTGCCGATCCTGATCGTATTTTGGTCAATCAAAGTGATAAACAGTTCACGTTCCATCTTTTGGTAGCTCAGAACGAGTACAAGCTTATTTTTCTTTTGGCTCTTTAGCCTATAGTTCCAGAATTTACCCTCAGCAATGGCATAATTATCTGTAAAACAGAACTTCCATTCATTAGTTTTTGGAGATAACCAATTCGCAAATAGCTGCGCAGGGAGTATCGTTTTTGAAAACGAAGTAAAACCCTGCAATACTAAAAACAGGCATATAAAAATTTTCTTAATCATAGAGCGTAATTTACACAGGATAAAAGAATAGCAGTGTATCAAATAATCAGATTTAATATATCCGCGAAAGTTATATTTATCTGAATAACCCCTTACCCCTGCTACGTTATACTTTGATCTAAATTTAGCTATTCATCAAATTAAAAACAGGGGACTAAGTCGTAAAATGGAGGTGGTGAAATAGGATATTTTATAGGGCCTATTGACATAAAACTATAATAAGAAAATTTTATAGCGCATCTCTTACATACTCTAAAGACTAAATAAGCAAACTTCCATTTACTGAACCTTGTTTCCTTCTTATAATAATAATATGTACCAACATGGTGTCTTCTACTAATGTAGCTAAACAACCCTTTTTAAGCAAAAAAAATTGTCGGTTAAGAGCTAAAAGTGACCACTTTGCTGAAAAAACAAGTGGCCACCTTTGCTAATTTATAATCTTATGGAAAAATGAATTTTATTCCCGAAGGCTTAAACATTAGTATGCTGAAAGATCTGCAATACGGCTTGTTGTTGTGCCCTCGATGATCTTAACTACACTGCTTCCATCTATGTTGCAGGAATAGAGGCTTTCAACTGAAGCCATTGTTGGATTATAACTTGATGAGGGGCCTGCGGTAAAGAAAATTTTGGTGCCATTAGGAGAAAGTTTAGGTGATGGGTTTTCAGCGAAAACAATACCACTAGGTAGGGAAACATTGATTTTTGTTTGTGCACTACCGTCATAATTGGCTGTCCATATTTCAGCGCCTTTATAAGTCCCGCCAGCATCGTAGGTTATTCTGGAGTAAATTAATTTGTTTAATTGGGTTGTACCTGCATTGGCTGAGAGTGTTCCGTTCTGGCTTACACTTAGGCCGCTTCCGACAATGATTCCACCCATTGTGGATGTTGTTGCTGGTGGCAAAACGTAGTTACCTGAGTTTTGGGCGTTTACTTCTTTTTTACAACTAACTTGAAATAAGAGAATAGATAGCGAGAGCGTTGCTAGGGCGATTGACCCCATAAATATTTTTTTCATTGAAAACGTTTGTTGCCTACTCTTTCAAAATGCAGTTTTCGGCGGTTCCTGATAGATTGATTAATTAAAATCTACGTGCTAAAGATGCAAAATTTTAGCATATTCAGTGATGTAAAACCATGCTTTTAATTTTTTCGATCAACAGTTTTTGCGAAAAGACAGGAATAAGATGCACCCGGCAAGGTGAAGAATTTAAAGGTTTTAACGGAGGCTAAATCCTTCCCATGAACACCACGCCTATACTTTCTGGCCTTTAAAATATTGGAATTTTTCTATTCGAGATCTAGTAATAGGTAATCCAACATTTTATTATATTCGCTATTCCTATCCGTCACCGGGTAGGGAATTTATAATTTAATTTATCTTATAGCGCTTCAATCCTATTTTATGTCACGCCCTTATTCAATAACGATCGTCAACAACTCGACTGCAAATGATAACTTCTGCATCTTTCAGCAGGTGCCGGACAATCAGGATGGTATGACCATGCCGCTGGCCTGGTTTGCTAGGCGGATTTCTACGGGATCGCGTGTAACTTTTCACTGGCAAAACCAATATGAATTCGTTTGGTCTAAGACAGGTGTTAGCCCGGGCGATGTATTTGATGCGGAGCGGACGATCAGTGCAAATCCGCAAAGACACTTAGCACTACTAATTAAGAATACTTAAATTGTGTATCAGTTTTTCTGACATGGGTCAATAAAATCAAATACAGACCAAATTACCTAACCTTAACACAGTGTTAACCACAAGAAAGAGAATTGTTTCTAAAGCGCTTAAGAAAACTGAAGCTTATCCAAAAGCCATTCATCATCCTTTTTTGTCTTCTCCTCACTTCATTGTTTAGCAGCAGTAGTTGGATTATTTGCCGATACAGAAAATAAAAAACATTGAATATCAGTTAATTACAGACTAAAATAACAAATCAGATACAAAAGATAAGATAACGATTAACTCATTGATAATCAATATGTTTATAACTTTTATTTTTTCATCCTTCACAAAAAGATAAAACCAATTGAAAATCAACTCTTTGTAGCCTCAAAAGCTTCAAGACAGAAACAGTCTATTATATGGATCTATTTCAAATAATAAGTAGCATCACTTTCCGATTGATTCATTAAACAAGGGAAGCCCGAGGCTGGCAGTCTGTTTAACCGGTTTGTACTTATTTACCTGCAGTTTAAGATTATCAAAGGTCTTGATTCATATTTCAGTCAAACTGCATGCGAATATGATTGCCGGGCGGTTGCCTAAAATGTTCCTTTCCCTCTGAACAAAAACAGGGCTCGACCACAGATTTCCTTCTTACTGGATGAAACAAAATTCATCCAGTCCAAGTTTACATACGACCTATCTCTTCAGATCAACAATGGATCTTGAAAAAAAGGAAAAGCATTGTTGCTTTTCCTTTTTTTATTGAACTGAGCCACTCATCATTCCACATATCTGGATTCGTGGCTGACAGCTTTCATCGATGGATGAAGCTGCAGATCCCAAATCAATCTGCAAAGGGATAGCTGGCCGCTGGAGAGCTATGGCTTACGCTTGAGCAGTGGGAAGTTATACCCCAGACTGATGAAGACATCTCCTTTGAGCACTTTCTTGGTGGACAGCGCGGTTTCATTATTGTTCACCACCTTAAAGGAATTATCCGTGTTGTAGTAACGGTCACTGAGTTCCTCTATCCTTCCTGCAGTGTACCCTACGGTAAGTGCAAGGCGGTTCACTCGACCAGCAAGAAAGCTAAGCCCACCAAAATAGCGCACCTGCGGCTTATCCATCAGGGTAAGTCCAGCGCCGATACTGGCAGCAATGTTGAAAGCCGTTCCCCATCTCCAGTAAAAGTGTACCATGGTCGAAAAGCCGACCTGTCCGTTGGAGCCCTTTTCCCTAAGGATCGACTTGGACCTGGAAAGCACGGTATCGGCGCCTTTGATGGTCTTGCCCATCACGCTGTCCGAATTAAGGGAATATACAGGCTGACTCAGCTTGGTATAAAAAAGGCCCGGGCTGACGTCTACCTTAAACCCGCCATGTACCGGAAAGGTAAAGCGCTGAAGGGTGTCGAGCTTGAGCCCGGTCAACCGACCAGGACGAGAGCGGATATCGATGAGATAACTGAGCTCATCAAAGTTCTGCACCTGC
The DNA here is from genome assembly GCF_011303555.1 of Pedobacter sp. HDW13. NCBI lineage: Bacteria > Pseudomonadati > Bacteroidota > Sphingobacteriia > Sphingobacteriales > Sphingobacteriaceae > Pedobacter > Pedobacter sp. HDW13. Next base: position 6,233,028 of record NZ_CP049868.1, read on the forward strand.
CCCATGGAAACCCAATGCTCGGGCACCTCGTAGGCTTTTACCATACGGTAATTGGTCACGAGTTTTTTCACATATACGGTATCGGCCGGCTCAAAGACCATGGATACATAATCCTCAATATCCCCGTTGTAGCCGATGTCCGCGGTCTTTAACATGCCGTTTATATTGGTCAGCAGTCTGGCCTTATCTTTCCGGAAGCTTTCAGGCATGATGACATCCAGGGAGCGGTAGTGGTCCAAGAACTTGATCATCGCCGAATTAGCTTCCTGGAGATAGCCCAGTGCCTTGTTCTTTCTATTTTTTATTTTTGGGTTTTCATCATCTTTCTCTGCCGCGCTGCTTAGGGAACGTACCGAGCCCAGCAGTTTGACCGGGTTCAAGAACAGATCTTCGAGCATCGAATCCGGACTGTCGTTATGGTCCTTGTACTCATAAGAAATCTTGACGGTATATTTAAAGGGATTGGGTACGGGAGCAAGCTGAAAATAAAACTGGTCGCCAACGTGGAGATAGGCCTTTTCATCATTTGTCTTCAGAACCCCGGTTGCAGGATCCCAGAGATACCGGACCTCCTTTTGGATTTTTTTTGAAATGTCGCTGCTAGTCAAACCATTACTGGTATTGTAACTGAGATTTTTGAGTACCTGAACTTTGCTGTCATCAACTTTCTCAGGGAAGACTGCATCTGCCTTAGCATTTGCAGCAGGCGCCGGGGGAGCTGCGCCCCCTTGTTGACCTTAAAAGTAAATTTGAGGTCCTTGCCTAGATAAAGCGCGAACTCTTTGGTATCCAATCCCTTTAACACGGCCTTTGGAATACTGATCTTCAGTTGCGCCTTATCAGCAGCATTCACTTCTGGCTTGATCATTTCGCTTTCCAATGTCGGAGTTTTTGCCGTCTTGGTGAGATAAAGGGTTTTTAATGCTTCCGCTGCCTCTTTTTCGTCCTTGAACTGCAGAACGATCAGGTAATCGGTGTCTTCTTTAAACGTATATTCCACCTTATCGAGTTTGAGCTCCGGACTTTTGAGGGTAAGCAATACTTCCTGGGCAGAGACCGAGTAAAAACCTGCCAGCATGAGCAGGGAGAGTATAAAGGTTTTCATAGTTTTTAGAGGGTTATGGTGAGGTTGTTTTTGATGGATTGGAAAGGCACAACATAGGACAGCTCGGTATCGCCGGCGGAGAGAATGCCAACCACCTCTCCCTTTGGAGTGAGCACCGGTGCACCGGAATCACCTGGCTGGCAACCGGCCTCGACGACAATGAGGTCGTTGAACTGATAGGTAAAAGCATAGCCCGGACCGACGATGCGCACTTCGGTGCGCTTTGCAATCTCTTTCACCTTGCCGGTGATGCGGCCACTCACGCACCCAAAGATTTCGACTTCCAAACCTTTTTTTATCTGATCATCGGGAAGTTCTGCGGTAACCTTGCGCTGGCCCAGGCCGTTGTAAAAAAAACTTGAGTTGTCCAGACTGCCCTGTGTGATGACCGACAGCGCAGCATCTACATAACGGGAGAGCCTTCCCTCCACGGCAAATCCGGTCAGTACGGGCGAGGGTGATTTACCCTGTAAACTGCGATATTCTTTGGATGGAATGGTGACCATGGTCTGCAGTTGGTGGAGCGGGGTCTGGAACTGATTATCGGCCAGAACCGGATTCAGGTTCCCAATAGCAATGGGGTAATATACATGGCAGCAGGATAACATAAATTCGTCGTTTCCACGCTTAACCTTTAGTCCGACGCTCCCAAAATCTTTCGCCTGCTGATCCAGGGAGACATTGGTGCCGATCAGGCTGATGGCATAGTTGTCGCCGGGATGCTGGATCTGCATAGTCCTGGGCTGGTTGATCTGGATCACGTCAGTGGGAATGGAAAGGCCTTTATAGCTGATCTCTGGTGGGATGGATTTGCTGCCTGCAAGTTGGACAGCTGTTTTTTTGTCGCTGACCTTAAATATGATGGCTTTTTGCGGTTGTGGACTTCCATCAGTGACTTTTAGTCCCGAGCTGCAGCCAACAATGTTGGGGTATTGGGCCTTCCAGTTGTCGTAGTTTTCCTCAATGGCGTTGTCGATGAGCGAATCTTGCTGAGTGGTTTCCAGGCCTGAAAACTGCTTTTCTATTTTTTGGATGCCCTCGGTAGTGAGCATGCTTTTGTAGTTTTTGATCTGCAGCACCAGATCGATCAGGTCGTGCCAGAACTTGGAGCCGAAACTCAGAAAGATCCCGGTGAGCAAACAGCCTGCCAGGGTATATAAGGCGACAAGAATGCCTGTAAGGTCGCGCTCACCCAGAAATTCACGGACTTCGGCGGTATCTTCTTTGTACTTGATCCAGCCCAGGTGACTGACCGGGTCATTGGAGATGTAGCGGAACAGGCAGAATAGATCCGCTCGGAAGCTCAGCGCAATGAGAAAACCGATGAAGAGGTTGATTTTAAGGATACGGTATTCCCGCTCTTTTTCCCTCGCGGCATCGAATGTCCTGACCTTGGTATTGTTGAAGGTGAAGGGCTTGAGCAGAAAGCCCAGCTTGGTACCCTGCAGGACAAGCCGGCTATCGGAAAGCTTTAGCTTTAGAAAATTGGCGACCCGTTCTGAGACCTGGCTCAGGATGAAAAGGATGATGAGTAATCCATAGATTTTTTCCATAAAGATGCGCATTAGATGGTGGATACCTGAAGCGGGAATAACAGGGATGGTGCGGTATTGACGAAAGGTTTGAGATCGCTATTCTTCAGGCACTAAATATGATCTAAGATACTAATATTTTGACACTTAGATATTCTTTATAAGAATACTCCATTTTTTATTGTTGATAAATGTCTTGATTTCGGCACATTTTCATGCGATCTCCAATCTATTTGGGAAGTAAAATTTGTTATGCGGATAAAAAACATTTTCAATTTATGTGAGCATCGCGATGATGAGACGATTTGGAAAGGAATGGAGATGATAAAACAAAATCGACAAAAGTTCACCAATGCTCCGGAATTAAAGCAAAATTACTCGTGTTTTGAAGATAAACCCCTCAGCTAGGGAGGCGCTACGCCGGCTGAAAATCCAGGCCGAGCAATTTGGAAACGATCGCCGAGAGCCCGCTGATCTTTCCTTTTCTGATGCTTGCCCTTGCGTCAATAAATCCGGAATATATCAATGGATTGTTCCTGCCATCTTGCAGCTGGTGTTGTTGGCAAGAACCGTATACTGGGGCTTCAGAGCGCGACTTGTTTTAATCGTTCATTTTTGAAATCTGATCCCTGTAAAGACTTGAAAAGTATTCATTATTTTCAACAATAATGATTTTTAATGCCGCATCTAGGAAATGTAAAACCTGAAAAATGCACTTTCTATACATTGCTAAATCAAGATCTATGCTCGTCAGGATAAATTCATGCGTTTTGGGACTGTAGTGCTGGTATTGGCTAAAATACTTGAAAAGTTCTTCTAATGCCAAACCAACAGGACCATGTCCAAATTGTTCTAAATGTTTAATTTTTCGGGATTCACTCATAAATGGCCCCTTGACATCCTGGAGCGCATTCCGAAAATCTTCATGAGAGGAACTTCGTATCTCCAGCGATGTTTTTACTTTTCCGTTAGAATAAATCTCGGGGTTAGCCGACATCAATTCTTCGAGGAACTCTTCTTCTGCCGGTGGTTCCATTCCGAGCATTTCGTGTATAAACTTATCATGTCCGATCTGAGCGTCTATACCCTTTATGGCACTCAATAAAAACTCTTTGTGGAGAATGATCAATTCATTCCCGAGAGAAACCTGATCTGCATCATTGTTCAACAGAAAAGTAGCCAGGTAGAAAAAATTGAGTACATCATCTACAACACTTCTATAAATCAAATTTACACCGGTTTTGAAGCGATAGTCTCCATATAATTTGGGCAGAAGATCGTTAACAGCTTCCAAATTCAATCTTATTTTTGTAGCCAACTGTATAAAACAATCTGCGTTCGTCCTTTGTATCTGACCATTGGTAGCCAAAAGATACTCTTTTAAAAAATCTAGTATTAAATTCTGATCTTTGATCAAACCTGTTATTTCACCACTAAAATATGTTATACTATCTTTTTCAAAGTGTTCTAAATTATATCCCATAACATTCAATCGTTATTTATTTTATAGTTTCTAATCTTTCTTTTTCACCATCAACATCTTTTGTTTCAACCCGTTTTATCTGTTGGCTGAAAGCAAAAATAAATTTAACTTAGTGCAAACCCTCATTCCTCGGCCCACTTGCAGGTCTAGGTCTACACCAATTCCTCTAGTATCTCTTCAGTCTTTCCCCTACGCTTATAATCCATTAATGCCATATCAAAAGATTGGAGCAGTATTTTCCGCGTTTCTTTGCTTTTTCTATCATTTCCCCGGATAGAGTTGAAAGCACCCACAATGAACTTGGTGGTATCATCATCCTCCCTGAATACACCCCTATCTGGATCTACATCGGTCCTTTTTGCCATGGCCTTATGGAACAGTTCTACACAGATAAATGGCTCCCTGCCACACTGTGCGGTCAGGTACTTGATCAGATATGTACCCAACCTAAATTCGGCCGAAGAAATGTAAGCCATTAGAAAATCAGAAACATCTTCGACTTTTAAGTGTTCCGCATGAACAAAACTGAGGTCCGAAACTAACGGCGACATGGGTTGTCCAATGCTGAAAAAAGCTTCCAATAAACTGAGTGATTTCCGCTTTGAACCATCATCATGATAAACATGCTTGATGATCAGGTTTAATAGCCAGTTACCTGCATACTGATTTTTTTCTAGTGTGGTCAAAAGTAATTCCCCTGCCCCGACCCGATCATAAAGATGGGAAAAATACAGTATTGAAACCAGAAACTGGCTATCATCCCGCCCAAGATTCTTTGCATTTGCCAACTTTTCAAATATGGGATAAAGTCCCTTAAAATCGTGATTGCCCATATACTGTAGTGACCAGAGGGATGATGCAAGCAAAAAAACATCATCCTCATCCACAAGTGTCTTTAGAAAAAGTTTATAGGAACGTTCCTGATCCAGATGATTTAGGCAGGCATATCGATAAAGAACGGCAGCTTTGGATTCTTTGGGGCCTTCTTTAAAAATCAGATTGAGAGCATTAAAAACCTGGTCGGCAAACCTTTTGTCCTTCACTTCGACAAGGCTTCTGGCCGCTCTTCCATGGATCGTATTAATACCTCTGGTAACCAAGCCGCCAATATCAGTTTCAGCTTCGTTAGCTTCAAATTCTTTTTCTTTAACATCAAAAGCAGCTTCAACAAGAAGATCAATGAGTTCCTGATCTTCTTCCTCTCCCCCGACCAAATTACCCGCTATATCGGCGCATGCCCAAAACCATCCATCGTAATTGCTTTCTGCGATAACCTTTTTAAGCAAATAAATACAGCGTTGACGATCCGTTTCCTGTTCACTAAGTCCTAAAAGTCCCGAAATAGCGTACTGAACTGGAATAGAAGTATCCGATATTACCGTTTCTATGATATCGAAAATCATTTCGGAAGAACAAGACTTCACTGCATCCCTAAATCCCCAGGTATGCTCTTCTAAACCACCTTTCAAATAGTCGCCTGAAAACGGATCGCGCTCACTTGCGTATTTCCTGAACGATTTAATCCATTCTTTTTTAGTCATATTCTGGTAGGCCTTAGCTGGAAGGGGGCGTGTGACCATGCCCGCCATCACACTTCCCAGATTAGAAGTGTCCTTATAGCCTACAAATTTTCGTTCTAACTCCAGAAATGACCTTTTTAGTAAAGTATCGGCAAAAACCCTTTCCCGCGGCAGGCGGCAGAGATAAACATATTTACTTAGTCCAAATTTCCCCCTGCGCACCGGCTTGTCCCAACCTTTGTCAATCCAAATCTCATCTCCAACCTTCAGATTAAGTATTGCATTGCAAATATAATCCTGCATTTCAACACCTAGCAAAGGAAATGCAGACTCTAGTAATTCCCGATATTCTACACCAAAATCATCTCTTAGTTTTATATGACCACATTCCTGCAGATAAAGGAACAGGTTGTAAACCACTGATTGAAATTCCCCTTCATTGGATTTCAAAGCAAATATGATCAGTCTCAGCACAGCTTTTTGCTTCGATCTACCATGCTTTTTCACAAAAGCTAAGAATTCCGGATCATTTTTCGCAGCAGCTCTCCGCAGACAGATTGCCAGGAGCCTATAAAGAAACTCTCGGCTATCAAGATGTTCCTCCTCCCTTAAATCGATTCGGTCAAATGTATAGTCACTGATCAATGTATCATTGAGTATATTTCTTTTATTGAACTTTGCCGAAACGGTTACAAATAATAAATCAATTAGCTTTTCCGGCGCTATTCCCGCTAATTTTTTGAGTACAGATTCACGTTCCCTCTGCTCGCCGTTCTCGACCGTCTTTCTGGTGCTAATCAGAAACTGCATTTTGTCGATAACCACCTGGGGATGGGTTTTAGCCATTTTTTCCAGCACAGAATAAAAACCGAACTGATCTTTGTTTATAAAATCCTCACACCTCCCCAACAGTTGCAATGCCCCTGGATGTTCCCAAAGATTTAGTCCAAAAGCTAAATTTCTTAAAAGGGCCTGATCAGTAACCCTTTCTGCAAAATCCCAAGCCAGTGGATTGCTGTTGTTCATATGGGCTATCAACAGGCGCGTGGCAGCCCAATGGGCAAAGCCAAACTGAGCCTCCCATTCCAGGGGATCCTCATCCAGATCTTCAAAAAGATGCGCTTTTTTCTCAAGAGGTGTAGTTAGTAGGTCAAGCGATCCCCGCACCAACAGTTCATCAAACCAGACTACAGATCTCACCTGCTGAAAAAAAAGGCCACTGAGTAAAAACGATTTCGACAGGCATCCCTCTATCAAATCAACCTCGCTTTTTTCCGGTGATTCGAGTGAAGCGAGCGTTAAAAGCGACATATGCCGGAAATGGAAGAAGATTTCCTTATCGTTTAAAAGTTTGGAAAGAATACTAATATAACTTTCGAAATCAAAATCCCTGAGATAGCCCATGATCATTTTTACTGCCGAACGAACAAATATGCTCTGCTCCTGCAACTTGATGTAACTGATCAAATCATCACCCTTCTCTACAAACCGTTTGGCAAATACAAAATCATAGAAAGTCTGATGAAAGAACTGGATCTGCTGTCCCTCCCGTTTTAAAAGGCGCTGGCTTTCCAGAAAACTGATTTCCCTACTATCTTCTTCAAACAGATGTACGTTCAATGAAATACGCTGCGCCTTGAACATTTCTTTGGCTATCTTGTAGAGCAGTTTCTTTACCCTTTTGATTTCCAGCCCTGAATTGGCAGGAATGGAAAGTACTTTTTGTCGCCATAGCTCCGTATACAGCCCTTGTATCGAAATGATACTCTCATCAGTTGGCAACGCATCCGCAATCCTGGAGAAAACATTAAGGTGGTTGGGAGTACACAGGAGCTCCATTAACTTTACAGAGACCCGTTCACGGAAAACTCCGATTTTCTTCAGCTGTTCCAATACCTGCTCTTTGGCGAGTGGCTTTACAGAAATCGTCTTGATATTTTTATACTGCCTTAGTGATGGGTCATAGTAAAGGTCAAAAAAGCGTACCGAAAAAACTATCCTTACACTGGCATCGTGAGCATAATTATCGATCAGAGATTTATAAACCGTTAAAAAGTTACGGTCAGAGGACATGGTTTGTGAGAGTGCGTCGATCTGATCGATAATGATTACAGTATTCACAAAACGCTGTTTACACTGTTCAATGAAGTCAAACAGAGGGAGTGAAATCCCAATCAGTCCCTGAAGCTGGGGAAGACTTGCCGCGTATAATCGGTCTGCTTTTAAACCCAGTACCGCAATACCCTCTACCTTGAGCTGCTCATAAAGGTCTTTTAAAATCACGGTCTTTCCCATTCCGGCATTTCCTGCCAATACACACAAATTAAGCTCATTCCCGAACTTGTCCTTTTCCGGCACAGTTTTAATCCATTGTAATAATTCCGCTGTTTCCGATCTTGGGATATGCGAATCAGGAATATCATCGAATTCATTGCGTTGATGGGAAAGCGCAGAAGAGCCGCGACTAAGTTCCTCCCTAATCCCTGATTCGTTCAGTTCCCGATTAAAATAGCCTGAAAAATCCGATCTCAAAGCTTCAATCTCAGCATTATCAGTAACGGTTCGAACCTCAAAAAAGAGTGAGATCAAATGCCTGCACTCCTGCTCCATCAGGTAAGCATCTAAATCCTGGGAATGGATTTTAAGGACTTTTATCTGTTTCAATATATCTTTGACCTTACCATCAACATCCGCAATTTTCAAATCGCTGAGCGTCGGATTTAGTAAAAGCTTTTGCATCCAGTTGTTCAGGTCCGGCTCCTGACAGATTCTGATATTGAATTCATCAATCAAATCGCTACAGTCCCTGACAAAACCACCAGTAGCTGCTATGTAGTATGTAAAATCTCTGGCATCTGGAATTAACTGGGGTTCTAGCAGGCTATAGAGTACGTATTTAACTATTTCTTCTCCGAAATCTGTTTTACTGATACTCTTCTGATATTTCTTGCACTGTATCATGCCCTTTAGGATGCCATGCTGAAACAGCGCACAGTCCCTTCCCATATCTCTGACTCCTGACATCAGGCTTACTTTATCAAAACCAGATAAAGTTCCTTTAGTTATTTTGGCTTCAAAAATACTATAAACAAGCTCCTCCAGCCTTCTTGGATCTGCAATATCACGGTAAGGAAAACCTTTATTGGCAATAGCGGCTGGATTATCGATTCCTTTTGAAATGAGTGGCGAAATAAATTCTATTATTGGCATATTTTTGGTCCCTTGATACCACTCCAAGCCTAAACAGAGAGCGTTTGCTAAGTTAAAGATTGTCGACTTAAAAGTAAAAAGCCCAAACCGGTTTGCGATCCAAAAATCTGATGCGAATGGACAACGTTTTAAAATCACACAGCAGCTTTGTGGTAAACGAAGTGAAGCGGAAGCTGAATTATCCACTACGTTAAAACGCCCTTAGGATAATCAAAAGATTACCCTAAGGGCGTTTTTGAACTTGAATGAAGCTATTACTTAAGTGCAGCCGCAGCCTGCTCGTCAGCCTGGACTGCAAGCCCAATAACATAATTGACCAAGAAGGCATCAACCAAAGAAAGCGCGTAATCACGACCGATTGGCAACATATCTGGTGTCAAAAGCTCTTCATCAATATATTTTTCCGCATTCCATAATTTACGGGTCAATTGAGGATTTTCTGCTTCTATCCTATCTAAAACATCCTCAAATTTCGCGTTTGCTACTTCAATAAATTCGTTACGATCCGCCCCAACCAATGGCAAGGCAGAAATTTGTACAGTAGTTTTCATTTTCTCTTCTATTTTTTTTGGTTTTATAATTTGATTTTCATTTGATGGTTTTTCCATCCTGACCAAACGATAATCAAAAACATAAGTGTCATGACCATCTACATCGGCAAAAACCTGCTTGAAAATATCAAGTTTATACTCATCATCTAATATTACATTGTTTTCATTTTCTATATCCGTGAAATAATCAACCCACTCTTCATAGCTGATTTTGTGTTGGTTATCAAATAGCAGCCTGGCTAATTCCAATGCAGGCATGGAAGCCTTTAGCATTTCCGTCCATTTTTTGAATCCAACCAATTTCGCAATAATGTGCTGTGCATTCATCAGGGTAAAACTACCTTCATCAATATCGAAGTCGGTAACCAGTGCATCTACATCGAAAAATTTTGGCGTATACTCAAATAAATGATTGCCTAACGATGGATCAAAATAAGGTTTTTGGGTTTTGAAATCTTTGTATAGATTTTTTGCCTGGAGTTTGAAGTACTCAATAGTTTTCATAATACAATCCTTTTGTACCAGCTTAATTATCCTTTTTTTTGCGTTCGTAATCTTGTGTGGATAATAAGCAAGTAGGTTTGCATTATTAAACTATTGGCTGATGAAATCTTTGCACGAACGGGCATGCTTGCCAACAAGCATACACAATTATAGAGATAAAAATTCTCAATTCCAATACCTGAAGCAAATTTATAAAATCGCTTTACAAAAGAATATAATCCTCCCTTTGGCCCTCGGTCATTTCAACCCTTATGATGAAATCAGCAAATTTTATCTATTGGGTAGCGGATGTAGAGTTTTACGTCCTTCAATACGCGCAAAAGGCTACGTTCAAATCGGTGGTAATTCGGCAATAGTCCGGCTATTCTTGTATCTGGTACAGACCTAACTTAGCGCTTATTATTTAATTACATAATATAAATAATATGGATGCAATACTGCGCCTTAACTCCGGGAACATGATTGAAACACTTTTTTTGAACTTAGAACATATTTATTTGAGCATAATCTTTCTCTGTATAGCCTTACTACTAATAATGGGTTTCGCCGCTTATCTATATAAAGGAAGCATAAAACCAAATGAAAAGAAATCGATGGTATTCAAGTTTTGGCTATTCAGCTTTACAATCAGCCATAAAAAAAATAAGGACTTGGATGATGAAACTACAGAAGACTAACTCATTTTATAACTCTATAAACCTTTCAATTTCCTCAGAAAGGGCAATCTTCAAGTGACAGCTTAAAACGAAAAATATTTTTTTTATCTTCTCAGAAGCTGGTGTTTTTTTGATCAATGGGAATCCTCTTTCCCTAAGATCATCGGCCTTGAGGAAATCCTTGGTGTTATTATTGAATTTAAGCGACCAAAATTGTTCAAAATAAGGGATCAACTGAAAATTATAAAATGAAGTTATCGTGTTTTTGAAAGTAGCATCTAAAGTTACCAGATTAGCAAGTTGGAGATCTGCCGCTTTTGACGAGTCTGAAAAAGTGCTTAATAAAAAACAAGCAATAACATAGATGAAATCTTTATTGGCACTTTCTTGCTTATTATGCATCTCTATAAATTCAGGATAATCCAAGCCATCAAGCATAATTTTTTCAAAAATCGATTTAGCGTAATTGAACTCATTAAGGTCTACCACATTGTATTTTCCGGGGTCAAATAAGCTATCAATGCTAGTCTGATAGTATTCTTTTTTTAGATCACCGCTCAAAATTCTTAACGAAAAGTCTAGCGACACAGGAAAAAGGATATATAAGTACACTGCAAGATCATCATTGAGCGATCTTGATGACCGGGCTTGCTTAATAAATTCTGCCTGTTCTTTACCGGCATCGCCCTCCTTCACTTTCTTTTCAGCTCCCAGATAAAATTGTTGAACCTCGGCGAGCATGTTGTACCCCTGCAAATACCTCCTATCGCTTATCGGGTAAAAAACAAACTTTTGGATTAAAGCCAAAAATTTTGGTTCATCCCTTGCCCATCTCCAAAAACTCTTTCCGGATGAACACGTACTTTTTTACAAAGCACTGCTTATTCAATCGGCTAGACTGCCCGAATTGGTCTGGAATAATCCCCAAGAAAGACATCTACGCCACATGGGCTATGGCATCCCAAGTTTGGATCGTGCAATTGACAATAACCCTCACCGTATTACCTTCACCGAAACCGGAAAAATTGCTCCTAAAAAAGCCAAAATATTTTCAGTTAAAGTACCTGATGAAATGCGTGGGCAGGGTGACGCTTTTGATATCTTAATAGAAGTATCCCTGTGTTACACTGCCGAACCCAGAAGAACCAGAAAGGCAATTAGATCATACCTTTCGACATGGCTCACCTGGGAATCCAGTAAATTGGGCCAAAGTTCACAGGCATTCCATACCGACGTATTAAAAGAAATGGAGGAAAACGACTGGGATCAGGACCTTGATGAGCCGATTGATCCCCATTCGATCAAATGGTCAATCTGGAGCAATAGTCAATGGGGAAAAATCAAAGGAGCTAGAAGACAAGCTAGTGCCAACCAGAAAGATTGGGTTGTATTAAAATCATTCGATTTGCCACCAGAGCTTTCATTTGCCGTAATCGGCCATAAGGGATGGGAAAACGATCTTGAGCAGGAAGTTCCCTACGCCTTTGTAGTTAGCTTTGAGATTCTGAATGCCGAAATTGAAATTTACGAAATCATGCAGCGCGTGAATATTGAGATTCCGATTCAGGCAACCGTATAGAATTTGTAGAACTTATGAATATCTGAATTTATGGAAAATGACACTTGGAATATTTCGGCCGAAAACACCGCAAATATCGATAAAGATATTGCCACCTACATTATAGAACAAGCGGAGAAGTCACTAAAGTATTCCATCGAGGTTGCAGACAAGACCACTGCAAAATCAATAACGCTACTTTTGATCTTATTACCCGCAACCTCCACAATCGTAGGTTTTCTCGTAAACGCACTTAAACAGAACAAGGGCCTGCTTACAGCCGAAACCTTACTTTTGATGTATTTCCTTCTGGTCTGTATCATATCGATCATTTTTGTTGTAAAACTGATGCTGCCCCGTAATACAATGGCCCCTGGACGGGATCCCAAGCAATTAATTATCGATGAACTTCTGCAACGAGTGGAATATACAAGCGAGCAGAAGTTACTAGCTTATAAAATTAATGAGATCAAGAATTTCCAGCATAAAATAACATACAACCGTAAACAAAACAATGCGCGGATACTCCGTTTTAAATACATATTAATCTACACAGGACTCACCGCAATTATGGGGCTACTGACCTATATATCTATCGTATATCTTTTGGCTGTTCACCTGTTGTAGGCTGTGGGGAATCTACCGGTATCTCCGAATAATCAATTGGATCTATCATGTTTATATCTTTATTTGAAAGTAAAGATATAAACTCCAGTTTATTTTCTGTTACCTGCGATCATTTTTTTCTGAATCGACTTTGCGATCTGGTCACAATCAACTTCCTCGTCCCGAATTGGTATATCATGCGATATTCGCCTCCAATACAGGCTTATTCCAAATGGCAACAATATTAAATTATATCCCTAATTTAGCATCTTTAACCTCTCATTTTAACAACAGTGGATTACCAAAAAAAAATAAAAGAACAATTAAGTAATGGCCTCATTATTCCAGTAGTTGGCGCTGGTGTCTCATATGCTACTTCAGGAATACCAGGTTGGAAAGGATTAATAGAAAATGGCCTGGCCTATGCGGCCAACAGTCTCGGAGTTTCACCGGATAAAATCCTCGAAGCAAATGACTTGTTAAAGGAAAATAAGCTAACAGCAGCAGCAGACATTGTAAAGAACCTCTTGAATGCTCCGGGACATCCGTTCACAAATTGGCTGAATTATAATTTCGAAAGGCCTGAGATTAAATCCACAGATTTGATTCAAAGCATACAGAACCTTTGTCAACCAATTATCGCCACTACAAATTATGACGATTTGCTCAGGACTGTCGGTTCGGCACAGACTGATATGGCATTGGATTGGTCGCAACATGAAGAAATACAATCCTGTTTAAGTCAGCATAGGCGGTTTATCCTTCATTTACATGGTCTCTATACCAGACCCACTACTCCAATTTTCGGAGCAGGTGACTACGAAAACCTTAGAAATCAGCTTGGTTATAAGACAATACTGAACCAACTATGGATGCATAGACACTTTCTTTTTATAGGGTGCAGCCGTGATGGAGTAATGGATGAGGACTTTATGAGTGTTCTGAAACTTATGCAAGAGTGGTTTCCCGGCCAGCAGAAAGAACACTATATCTTGATGTCGGATAAAGAAATTGGATCTCAGCAGCATTTGGAGTTACTGCAGAAATGTAATGTACACTTGGTTCCTTTTGGAAAAGATTACAATGAACTTCCGCATTTTATTAACCACATAAATCCAAACGCGAAAGAAATCGTCCAGCGTTACAATCAACAAAAAGAACGTGCATTTGAGGGAATCCGATCGATACTGGAAGCGCAGCAAAATATTGATGTTGACCAGACAGTTAAGGAATTTATTAAGGAAAATCTTGGCTTACCCTACTATTGGTTATCGAATGATAAGATAAAGATTTTCATGGATGCTCTTGAAAATTATAATTCTGGGATACAAAAGAAAAGGGAAAAATTTGTGAACCTTCAGGTTATGATGCGGGCAATAATAAATATATCGGATCTGAAAAGCAAGATCGCCCTTTGGGCTAAGAACTCCCATGAGACAAATCATCTTAACAATATCGATTTTATAAATATGGGGATTTTAGCATGGGAATTACTCATCAGTATACCAGAAGAGATTCTCGAAGAGATTAAAATCAGGGACTTAAGGGTTGTACACCATGCCTATTTTGCAGGTACCCTTAGCAGCTTTTATCATGAAGCCAAAAGCTGGAAAGATTCAGGTAAACCGGAAGATCTAGATGGCGATAGGTATTTTTTCGAAAATCTTGTTCGTATTATGAACTCTTTGCTTGGAATTCTTGAATTGAATGTTAATGATCTCTATAATGAAAAACCGGTAGCCAAAATTGCCGTTGAATTACCAAAGGAATTTGTTTTGGCCGTGTGTCCAAAAAGCATCTCTATTACAAAGTCAGAAGACATCAGTGAGGTCGTAGCTGAATTACCTTGGGATGAAAGCCTTGAATTTTCTTTCGCGACAGTAATTACAGTTGGTCACACCAAGATCGTGATTGGATTCAATTCACAATACTGTTTCAAATGGAACCCGACCGAAGAACTTACCGCCACGAATTTTTTCGAAATAAACAAAGATGAAGTGATTGTAGAATTAGAGGTATTGAACCAGGGCCAGCATATTGTCTTAGAGATCTATACTTCCAAACGCAAAATTTTGATGGTGAATTTTTCTGACACCAATGAAACGAAACTTGAAAAAGGTTTTGTAAATTACGTAAAGTTATTGCTTAATGGGAAAACCTATTGTAAAGGAAGAATAGAAAAGAGCTTCCGAGGCGCAAGTGTCTTTGAACTCTCCTCACTCGGTGAATATCATCCAAAGATAACATCTGTTTCTTTGTGGGAACAATTATTAGAAATACCGGAAATTAATGCCGAGTATCATGATTATTTAAAACAGGAAAATTTTGACTCGAGAAGAAATGACATACTGTATCCTTATGTAGCAGACATTTCTTTAAGTAAAGTCGGATGGATTGACAAGGAACTGTTAGCCCTAAAGATCAGATTTGGCTTTACCGGTCCTGACTCGACTGCTATATTTATTATAGATCCCTCTATTGGCTATGAAAAGCCTATTTTTAAAATCTATTTCCCACACAAAATCTGTTTTTGTTTTGACACGTTCTCTTATGGCGAAAATGTAGACCTAATTGTTGGTTATCTAGATTTCAACGATGTAGGAAATCTTGTACAACACTTCGAAAAAATCCAACAAGCTGCACAAATGACAGCCTATAATCAACCAGGATTATTTCCTCAGGAAATCTTAAGCAGAACGCAAATTAGGGATATGTTTTATACCACACTTGTATCCCCTAATCGAGCACTTCTAATTGAAGAGGGTAAAATTCTGCATGATGTAAATTTGCGAACACAGCAAAATGTGACCATAGAATTTGAAGATCGCATACGATCAGTACGTTACTTTCAATAGCACTTAAATACATAATTTTATCCCTGGAAAACAGATCCAAGGCTTCACTATTGGCACTTTAGTTCTGCCGGGGATAAAAAACCATCCCATCAAAACTATAAAACACTCCCTTAACCAACTATTGGAATAATCTAGCATAAGATTTTTATTTATCGGTTAATTTCGAATGAAATACTTAAATCACAAAATCGGATCTATTTCCTGATAAAAGTCAAATATTAAACGACTAATCACTACGATTCAAAACATTTAAGCGTTCAACACTCCCAATAGCAAGAATACACGCTTTTAATCGAAGTTAAATACCTGTTTCCTGTTCGAATAA
The DNA here is from genome assembly GCF_011303555.1 of Pedobacter sp. HDW13. Classification (NCBI taxonomy): domain Bacteria; kingdom Pseudomonadati; phylum Bacteroidota; class Sphingobacteriia; order Sphingobacteriales; family Sphingobacteriaceae; genus Pedobacter; species Pedobacter sp. HDW13. The sequence continues at coordinate 6,248,933 of NZ_CP049868.1, forward strand.
ACCTGGAACCTCTTTGTTATAACTAAGGTAGATCGAAACTGGAATATTGCATTCATCAAGATATTTTCTCATAATTTCCAGTGATCGATTTGGGTCGATCTTTCCATTGCTGGCACCCAGCAATGGAAAAGCAACTGAAGTAATACCCCTAAGTTGGTAAGTTTGCATAAATTTTTGAAGTCCTTCCTCGAGATATTCTTCTTTACTCGGCTGTCTCCAGTCGTATTTTGTTGGAAAATTAAGTACCCATTTATGTTCAGTCTTGTAAAGCCACAACTTCCCAATATCAAACAATTGTTTATGACATAAATCCTCATAAACTCTGAACATGTGCGGATAACGTCGTTTAAATTGTAATGCCAGCCCCTTTCCCATCACTCCGACACAGTTCACAGTGTTGACCAATGTCTGCGCTTCGCTCTCAAAAATGTTACCAGACTCAATAATCTGCATATTAACTTGAAATTTTAATCCATTCTTCTAAGTCATCGAACTTTTTTTCATAGCCGTTTTCAAAAAGAAGCCGCTTTCCCTGATCAGTTAATTTCATTTCATTAGATCCTTCCTTCAGAAAAAGTTTATCTCTCAAAGACTTATAACCGGCAGCATCGCACTGATAGTAAACGACTAGAACATCCCAGAATGCCAATACATCCATACTTATTTTGGATGCCATTGCAGTTACAGATCTAAACACCTCCATCAGATCAATGCTGAATCGACTATCAAGATGCTTTCCAATTGGGTCACCATCGATTAACGCCTGCAATTTAAGAAAACCATCGTCACTAAATGGTAATAGGGACTTAATTTTATCTAGGATTGCAAGGGTGTGCCTGTGCTGCAAACCTTTATCTCCAGCCAAAACTGCCGAAGGCTTGCCTATGTCGTGCAATGCCAAACACAAAATGTATTCTTTGTATGAATCAAAAAAATCCTGTTTATTAAAATACTTTTGAAAATTTGAAATAACTTCCAACGTGTGGCTTTCCAGGGTAAGACCGTCTGGCCCCGGAAGATGGCTCGCATACCAATAAGCAAGTTCAGGATGCTGTTTTAATGCATTAATAATCCCTGCACCTGATTCATCTTCAGAATCAAACCATTCCTTTACCGCATCTCTTATAAAAGAATAATCCAACCTGTAATTAACTGTATTGGCATACAGTAACCAATTCTGACCTTTATAATGATAGAAAAGCTTCAAAGCTGCCTCAGATAGATTTCCTTCAATAAACACACTCTGTCCCATTTTACTGGTCATCCAATTTTCTGCGTTATATTGATTCAAGATATTCCCCTTGATATGTTGCCATTCCTGATCAGTACCATGCTGCAGAATAAAATTGCCGTCATGCGGTTTCGAAACTGAGACATCTAAGCTAATTGGTGAAGAGATAATCTCCGCTTTAATATTCGAATTATGAAACAGCCCAGAATCCACAATAATACGGTTTTTCCATTGAGCATCATCAAGAAGTGCAAGTAGCGTTTCTTTAGCAGCAATGTTTTGCACTCCAAGATGAAATGGTACTAAACTAATGTCGAGGCTGTCCTTAACCAAAAACTCCTGATGTGCAGAAACGGTAAATCTATCATTTGAGATTTCTCCGAACTGCCTGTAAACCCCGTCAAAATCGAAGCGCGATATAATTTCAGCGGTATTTCCGTATTCAACTTGGGCAGCAGAAAGCGAGCCGATGCTAACTTTCCAATCAGCTTGATCCATAACTTGATCCAAAGGCAAAATAAAGAAGACAGGAACCGGGCAAATCGGATCACTACCGATTCTGTTGACCGAATCTTGCCCTCTTCCAAGATTTTCAACATAGTATTGCGTGGGTGTTTTTGGCCTAAAATAAAACCTCGCATAAGCTTTTCGCTCATGCAGAGTCTGTGCAATGATCCCTGATCCTGCAGAATCCTTAAAACTGGCCGAATTTCTGCTCTTGATTGTGCCCTGCTTAATGATAGAAATTGCATTTTCAATATGGGTAAAATGGTAAATATTAAGCGGTTTACCATCTAGAAAAGCGCTTAGTCCGTCCAGTAGCATTTTTTTTGCATCATCCCCGCAGCGTGCTATCAACTGCTGATTCCGGACAAGATTTGCATCCCATAGTTCCTGATAACTTGCCTTTGGCATTAAGAAATTAAGCGCAGTTGACTGGGCTAATGAAGAATAGCCATCTTTTTGACTATCTTCATTTTCCTCGTCTCCATCTGAGTCCTCTTTTTCATCTTCACCTTGTGGAAAATCATCAGCGGGTGGCAGTCCAATTTTTTCTTCCTCGAAATAAGCTTTGATCTCCTCAGGTTCACTTCGCAACAGGAATTCAAGTTCTCGGTCGTGCTTTCGGTAGCCGAAAATCCTGCAGAGTAAATTTGGCAACAGATACATCACCTTTTGTTGGGTCCAAGGTGAAAGCGTATATAATTTATTTTCAACAAAATGTACAGCTACTTTTTTATTCCATGCATCCCCATAAAAAACCTCTAGCTCATCAGCCTGGAAAAACGCAAGTTTTTTAAATTTCTCCTGGAGATCAAAAAGTACCTCAGGATATCCACTGGCGGCCTCGTTTTCCATCCACTTCGCCCAAAAAGGTATGATCTGGGCTATCCGACGTGAAAGCGCTCTGGCTGGCGCTTCATCAGGTGTATTCAGTCCAAATTCACTTTGCCGGATGATATTTACATTCATAAGTTCCAGCAAGTGTTCAAGTGCGCTATGCCGTTGATTCTCTTTATTCAACTGGATAAACCTAAATACTCCTCCGAACACTTTATGGTCTCCATCAATAAAATGATTGAGCATGTCCGCAGCCAAAAATTCCCCTCGAGTATCCAGAAAGTTGGCAGTCAAAGCCCAGGTTTCAATGCTCTGCAACTGCTGGGAATTAAAAACATTCAACTGATCTAATAAATAGGTATAAATATGCTGAATCTTGGATTTATTGTCTTGGATATTGGCAGCGTCAGTAGAAATTTCCCCCAATAAGACCAGATAATCTGAAAGTTCAAGGCTTGTTCTAAACCCAAAGAAAGACCGCCAGTCTGCATCCAGATCCGGACCAGCGAAAACCGGCAGATAGTTCTGGGCAAAGCGATTTTCTTCGGAGTTCAGAAAAATCTTTCCTGAAGCCAGGCACTCTTTTGTTGTGGTTGGCAAACAGTTTCGATGCTGAACATACCACTTAAGGTAAGCGGTCACCTTATCTCCCGAATCCCTTCCTGGGAAACCAGGATTACCCCAAAATGCGGTAGGATACTCAAGCAACCTTAACACCGGAATTCCCAGCACCACATCCTGCCAGAAAAGTTGGGCAAAACCAAAATTATCACCCGTATACTTTAAGAGACTCAGAGAGCGAATTTCCTTAAAAGAATCCGAAGGGAATTTCGTAAGATAAGGTTTGAAAGTGAAGCCAGTGAGATAATTAACATCAAACCCTTTATTTATCAACTCATAATTAGACAAAACTTCATTATACTCCACAATTCCGATGCGCTCTTTCACCCCCAGATAATAAAAGAAATTCTTCCAGTCTGCAGATGGAGCCCCCACAGGTAAATATTGCGAAGTCACATAGATATCCTCATCGAGCACTGCTTCAAGCTGAATATGTGGGTGATATTCATTAGCATAAAAGCTCTTGTGTGCAGGGATCAGATTTCCCCGTTTGCTTAAAAGTTTCAATTCTCCCAAACTGGCAAGTATCTCCGGCCCAACCTGTCCTTTTGAAAAGAGGTTAAAGATATCGCGTACAGTTCTAATTGCATTCTTAGTGGTCACAAAGGTTGAAACATTAGGTAGAATAACTTTCATAAGAAAGGTCAGATCAGATTTAATCTGTACGCCGAGACCTTGCAACCATAATTTAACTTCAAGATTTTCGCCTGCCCAATTATCCAAATCTGCATGGATAAACGAGATTTCGGTGTCATCAGCATAAGTTTCTCCTGGAGCCGGGAAAAACACCTCTTTTGGCGATTTCAACTCATTTCTTTGATTCAAAATAAACGGCCAGCTCTGTAAACTATCAAGTGTAATTGCACTCACGTAGCTGTTATCATGCAGATTTTTAATATGCATGATTAATGCTCTATTTTTTAAAGGATCATGCTCTGCCTCAAATTCTATTGTCGCGAGCATCTTCTGAAAGTCTTTCCAATCGAAAACAGCCACACCTGCTGCTTTAAGTTTTCCTTCTACAGAATTTTTAGAAACAAAAGGTGCTTGATCCAGCTCAGCCAGTCCATCACGAACCATCTTATACCCACGGATAAGGTTGCCTCCTACAAATTCTACATCAGAAAGAAAGGTGTAATCCATCAGAGATTGGTTTACCCTAAGCAAATTCCCTCCTTTATTGAGCACAAAAGCCACTTGTTTAACTGCTAAGTTGAAGCTGGCATTGTAGGCCAAAGCGAGCTTATCTGATGGATTAATCGCACTCGGCAGCAGATTGTAAGCGGTAAAACCATAATCGCCTGTTACCAGCTCGGCGATCCACTTGAGAAGTTCCAAAGGGATACAACCAAACAGCCACTCATTCCAAGCCGCATCCTTATGCAAATCCTCACGGTTGGCGGCAGTATAAAAAGCCGCATTAACAAGAACCGGGATTCCATACCCTCTTTCTTCAGTGGGTAGATAAGCATAGAGGAGCCTTTCCGAATCCTTTAACCCTTCAAGCCCCTCGTCTCCAATTTTTGCAGCCAGGGTAATCTCGACCTTTTTAGCGTTCCGCAGTTTTTCTGGCATATCGGATTCCTCTTTCAAGAGCATTTGAGTAGCCTGGGGAATATCAATTACCAGTGTTTTTTTGAACCAACTAGAATGCTCTTCACCGTTAACTTGAATAGAAGTCCTCTGGTCCTGGGCGACATCGACCGTAATTCGAGTTGGTTTAGTACTTAAAAACTCAATGGATGAAATATGCTTCAAAAACAAAAACATATTCGCTTTATTGGAAAGCTCAGCAATTGCAGATGCTATAGCCTCAGGTTTCTTTAGTGCCACAATTGTAGCAACCTTCCAACCACCATCACTCAAAAACCTGTGGATATCGGGTTCGACCTCCTGATTTTTTGTGTAGATAGGGATAATCTGCCACGGTACTTCAAAGCTACGTTTTTCCTGAAGCTCCCAAGCCGCTTGTGATTCGCCCCATATCGGGTTCCATTCATGCCTAAAGTCTGAATCAAAGCGAAAATATTCTCCATCTGTAAAAACTGTTACATGATCGGAGACACCAAAAACTGCCTTAAAACCAATTCCTTTAAAACCTGTTTTATCGGGATCATTTTTCTTGGAGCCATTGTCTACACCACATACACCCTTTACATCCCCGTCGTCAAAAGGTTTGCCGCTGTGCGCTATCACCAGCAGGCTACCGAAGAGCTTAACAGCAACCCTTACTTTTTCTCCACCCCCACCGGCATCATCAGCATTTTGAAGCAGCTCATAAACGAAACGTTTTGAATCACTGTAAAGGTCGGTAGAAAGATACCGCAAAGATGCTGCTTGATCTACCATCTGTTCGGCTTCTGCGTAATTTGTTTTTTTTCTAAATATTTTTTCGACGGTTTCTAATATAGACATGATTGCGTAATATAAATGGCGGGTCGAAACCCTCAATGGTTTGCTAATAGTATTTAGATCGTTATTGCTTTTACTACCTGTATAGGGAATAATCAGATGGCCCTTTTAAATGACAGGATTGATAAACCCTTCTGAACAATGGATGTAGTTACCTGAAAAGGACTAGAACTATCGAATGAGTTTCTCCTTTACATGAAAAATGTAGGCAACCTCTTTTCCCGGAAGTTTTGCTTCTTCCTGCAAAAGGTTAGCATTTTTGATATTAAACTGAAAAAGATCTTTTACAGAACTGACATAGTTTCCCGAAGCGATATTTGCGATGAAATTAACTGTTGAATTCACAATAACTTCTAGAACCGAATTATTATATTTCATCTTGTGAAGTTTGAATTGCTTAAGATAATCGGAATAGAGATAATCATATTCATCTCTTATTTCGGAAAGTTTCTGAGTGGAAGTTGACACTTTATTTATCCAACTGGTTAAGGCAAGGTATTTGTTCTTAATGTCCGCATCAGTTCGGAATTCTATGATATGGTCCCAATGCGTATCGAATGCTGGCTCGGGAATGTCATTGAGGATAAATTGAATAACTTCACTTTTCTTTTCTTTTGAATTCAGCGTATCATATGTTCTGAGTAAAGGATAATATTCCGCGGATTCATCGCGTTTTCGCAAATGCAATGCATCCAACCTATTAGAGAGATCATGGGTAAGAAAAAAATGATTGAAGTACTCCTTCTTCATTTCAGCAAGTTGATCCTGAGTTGGATTTTTTGGGAAGTTCCTCTCATTACCAGCCTGAAGAAATAAGTCATTTAACTGCGCTTTTAACTTACTAACCTCTTGCTCTTCACCCTCGAATTTTTCATTGAAATAAGGATAAGTCCGTACGACATCATTATCCCGGAGAAAATCCCATACCGCTTTTTCATAAAAAAGGGACTGGTTCTCATCATTCATTTCCACCCTTGAAAGATCGGAAACGATACTAAACCTTCCTTCTCCGATATATATATTATCATAGAAAAGAGATAGTTTTTTAATAAGAGGTTCTTCAAAAAACTTATTGAAGGTAACATAGGGAAAAACAATATTTTTAGGCATTATCTTCGAATAAAAGCGTTGGATAAATATGATAAAAAAAACTGTTCCTGATAAACTTTTTCGCAAATAAGTATTGATTTTCATCATCTAGCGATCATTAAGTTGCCCTGACAGTATTGATTTATTCTATTATGAAAATGAGAAATGATTACCGTGGTCAACCAGATCTGTAAAAAAAATGCCTGACCATAACAGTCAGGCATCCAAACAAACCACAAAACTAAGCTCAAACTACTTCTTTTTCTTCTTTTCGCTCACTTCCACCCGTATCTGCTGTCCCAGCAATTTAACCTGCTGCATGGCAATTCGAAGCCTCCTACCAGCCGCGCCATTCCCTTTAGCAAAAAACTTCAGCGCATCTTCTTCCGCGCCCAATACAACCGCCTTTAACGAATCAAAATTTTTCATAACAATCGTTTTACAAGTTAAAAATCAATGAATTAATAAAAAAGAGTTCAATTAATCTATCCCATAGTCATCCCACCATCTTTATCAATACTTAACTGGCTACCCTTTACAGAGACAATCTCCGCCCCATACTTAGTTTCGAACTCTGCCTGTTTCAACAGCAACCAGCCCACATCGCGGGAAAGAATATCCATTTCCGCGACCACCACCACATTAACGCGGCCATGTTGTTGACAAACAATCCCCTCCAGAAGCCGCCAGGACATGCTCCTTTCCCCTTGCTCAGAAAGCACCACCCTCAGTTCAATCCCATTCTCCTGACAGTAATCATAGATCCGTTCCGCCTGCCAGTCAAGTTCCCGCAGGTCCCCGTAGCGTTCAATCCTGGCATAACCGACCGCAACCAATAGCTTATTCTCCTCTTCCATAGCCATATAATCAAACAACTGGAACTAAAGCGAAAACCAACACGAAAATGAAGGCCTTAGCCCCCCAAACCAATGCCCGCTTCCTGCTCACTATCCTTGTTCTTTCCTTTCTCCTTCCCAGCATCAAGTACATTGACCAAAGCCTCTTTGGTCAAAAACTGCTCACGTTTTTCAAGACTACCGTCTGGTGTATAAAAATTAACTTTACCATACCTTGGCACAGCTTCCAGCATAAGCTTCACCGCCTTGCCATCTTTCTCTACGCTCACCAATGGCGTTAATCCATTACGCAGGTCTGCTTCCAGTTTTTCTCTTTTTTCAGGAACCGCAAGCTCAGCAATCTTATAATTATCCAATACCTTGGGCAGGTCAAATCCATACTGCGGATCATGGTACTGCTGCAGATTAAAATTACCGTTTGCCCCAACACCTTTGTCCATATCAAACTTTACCCAGGCTGCGTAAGGTTCTCCTGAAAGAAAATTCACCAGATCATTTCTATATACTGCATAACCCTGGATCATCTGCGCAGATTGCTGAACAGTAAAGCCTTTACCCCGATCCGGCCACATGGTCTGCGATGCCGGTTTTCCGTAAAAGGCTCCCCTGAACTCTTTGGTTACGAAATTGACTTTACCATTTTCCATAGTAGCAAGGCTGATCTTTTGCAGTTTCTCGTCTGTAACTTTTGTATATTTTATCGCATTTAGGTTTTCCATTACGTGTTGCCTGTTAATGCGAATTCTTTCGAGATATCCCTTATTGGCCCCTGCTATCCTTTCAGTCCACCAAAGAATTCCTGGAGAATTCTCAAGATGCCCTTGTAGCTATCTACAAAGGCATAAAGTGAGGCCCAGCCCAACTTCCGCTTGCTCCTTTTCTTTTTAGGAGAAAAGGACTTACGGCGAGAAATTCGAGCCGATGCCTTTAAACAGTCAAATGCTCCTTTATCATTGTTGTTTTTTCATGACCATATTAGTCAGCCTCGGCTTACCCAGCGCATTCGCCTCAACTGTTAGCTCGAGCAAAGTTCCAAAAGGCAAATAACGCACCTCTATCTCGCCAGCCAGATACCTGCCTTGATTAGCAGCTTTCCGATAAACAGATAAGCTGATTTTCCTATGTGAATCTTCGAGGGTAAAAAAACAGTTAATCGTTAGACCGCTTTTTGACCATAACATAAAATCGAGCTTTGCGGTATAAGTTCCAAGCGGAACATCCTCTTTTCCATAAGGATAATTTTTAGGTTCGAGCTCCACCTCTAAATCGGGAGTGAGTTCAAATACAGTTGTTTTCATAATGTTTCGGATTTGATATCCAAAATTGGTAAGTAACCAACATAGGGAATCCAATATTGGATAGGTTGGATGTTAAGCTTGCATTCATCCGGTCGTCAGATTTTTTTGTTAACTTAGCAGCAGATTTTTAGAACAATCGAGGTATCTAAAAACAGAAATCCCGCAACGCTCCTAATAAATGACTTTTTCAGATTTTCTTATCAAATATATCTTCAGACAACCTGGAGAGGAAGCTGTTTTCCTAGGCAGCCAAAAACAATACAGATCAATGGTCGCAATTGTAGAAACTACATCCTTCTGGGAGAAACTATCCTGGGCAGATAAGTTGATTGCAATCTTTAAGTTTAATTGGCGTGTTACAGATCAACAATTGGAAGAAAAGGCCGCAGAGGTATTTCAAGAAATTTTCGGAAAACAGGCTGACTATGGCGAACAACTCTTCAACCTTATGCAATGGCACCATTCTAGATTATGGAACCTAAAAGAAATCACCGAAATCGATAAGGAGAAGACTAGTGGACTCGATTCATTATCTATTATCACCAGAAATCTTATCCGGAAGGTAGAAACCGGCCACCTAAATCTGAAAATAGCTGATCGCGCTCCACAAATGTGCACAATGCTGCATGGGATGGTTATCAAAATACCTGTAATATCGATCCAATACTGTCTGGACATCGATAGTCTTTTTGCATTCAACAGTATTAGAAAATCAAAACATCCACTCGCAGAATCCATCGTGTCTTATCTGTATGAAATCCAGTTTATTCAATACAAAATTGTTGACAGTTTACTTTCCTTCTTAAAATTAACCCAGCAGATCAAAGACGGAAAAGGAAATTCTTCGCTAACGCACAAAGAATTCTCAGCTATTAAGGATGCAGATCTTGTATTCACCTATCTAAAATCTACGGTAGAAAAAGCCGTTATACTTCTCGGCGCTATCTATGAAATCAAAGATCTCGAGAATAAAAAGACACATAAATCGAAATTAGATGCACTTTCAAAAGGAATCCCAGTAAACATCCAAAATATTGGTTATTTCTTGTTTGTTTGGGAATTCATCAAATCAGAAAATTTAGACGAACTCAATAAATACAGAACCGGACTCCTTCACAAAAAAGGAATCTCTGATCTGCAACCACACATGTATACCGATAAAACCGCTGATAGGCTACCACTTATAAAAGTTTATAATGTGCTTCATGAGCAGCATGCAAAAAACACTGCGGTTCTTATCGGTGTATTGGCATTACTCACTGATAAACTGGTCATTTTAGATCCACCGGAAATTGCCCCTTGGGATATACCGTAAAAATGTTTTTTCTAATTGTCTTACGATTATTCGTAAAGCACCTTATGATCACTTTCAAAACGAAAATAAGCACCCTGCTGGATAAGGGAGCGGGCCCTAAGGTAGTGATGTGCCTTGATTTTCTCCCGCAGTTCAGCCTTGGAATACTGGCTTTTGTTTTTAGAAATAGCCTTATATTTCTTCTCAACTCTTTTTCTAATAGCCAGTTTTACACTGCGGACATTTTCTTTAGCATTCAATTTTTCACAGATCAAATTGTAAAGAGCGTTGGAAGTTAATGATATGCATGGGAAGGGTGCATTAGGATTGGCAGCGTTCAGTGCTAAAAGGGCCTCATCAAGATCTAATTTTTCGAGTAGCGCAGAAAAATATTCTGAGAAGGCGTATTCTATCTCACCACTAGGAATCTTTTGGACATTACCTACAAAACCGAAGAAAGGAGAACGATTGAACGGACTTATTGCATTAAACAGGTAGGCACCATAACAGGTTGCGAGTGATAGAAACAATTGATTTTGCAATTTTTCGTTTATGCGTACCAGAAGGGAATACAACTCATCCCAGGTAATTAGCTCGCCGTTGTTAATTCCCAATCCAGCTCGATTCCCATGTATTTCTAAATGTAGATACGGGCGGTGTGAAAGTGGGCCCGTCCTCTCGCAGATTTCATTCAGTGCAGCTATAAACTCGACCTTATTTGCAACAGGCAATAGTTGGGTACCGAACCCTTCATGGAGCTTTACTTTGTAACGTAATACATCGTTATAGATGTTTGTCCCTGTTTTTACTTCACCGGCACCTAGTGATTCGATCACATAAATAAAATTAAAATATATTGTCTGTTTCATCTGCAGTTATCAGAAAGCTATCTATACTTAAATCTTGTCTGGAAATACGCCATTGATTTATTGAAACTTAATATTTGCTGCGATAACGAGTCAGACATTGCCACAATCATATCTTTGTTCAGATCCGTGCCATTGATCTTATCATACATATTATCCGAGAGTTCAGCACGCTCCATATCCTCCAAATACCTTATATACCCACCGATTGTTAAACCGTCGCTAAATAACTCACTTTCTCCATGTCCTTCGACATAAATTTTCAGCTCAGCAATCAAGTTCTTGATTAGCTGCTGCGAAGTTCCAAATTTCGTAGCTAATGCCAGCTTGGCTTCATGGTTTTCTTTCCTGGGTAAGAAATTGAACTGGTAAACCAAATAACAAATACCAACAACTGCACATATTCCTGAAATCGTTTCCCAGTTCATCTAATTATTTTTGAGAGATATTTCAAAACGGTTACCGGTATAGTATAGCTATCTTTAAAACATATATATCGTAAAGCTGTCATTATTCATCTGTTTGGTAATCTTTACAACTTTGCTAGCAAAACTACAAATATTGATATCGCCAGCTTGAACTTCCTTAATTAACCCTCTGAGACTAGCAGCTAGTAGAAAATATAGGCGCTACCTAAATCCAAAAAATAAGGACTTAGCCAAGGTAGCAATAAATTATATATCGAAAATGATAAAAATCCTGATTATGCCAGTTAGTCAGCTTATAACTGAGTAAAAACATTTGCCCTTTTACATCTTATCTTGATTCGATTTCTAAATCAACTAAAAGCTTTTGCATTGTACAAATGGCAACATTTATTTACATTGCAGCTAAAACCTCTCAACAATGGCCAATAACCTATTATACTTTCCCTATATCAATTTGCCAAAAAATTCCTGGACCATGCGTGCATTGATCTACTACGATACTGTTAGCTCGATTGTCCCGGATGAATATTTTTACAATCCTGATTTGTATGATCCCTTTATGAAAGATCTTGTGCAACACAATCTGGTGATCCCCAGGAATCCGGTAACTTCGCTTGATCATCCCTTTTCACTTGTAGATCCGTTTATCCAATATGTCACCCGGCCACACTATAAGATTGAAGAAAAGCAGAGACGGTTCCTGAACTTAACCGAAACTGTCGCGATCAACAAAAACAAATTTCCGCCTGCCAATATCAACGGTCAAAAGTTTGATTCCGGCCTCCTCTACCAGCTGGAGCACTTAGGCCTTGCAAGAAAATCAGTTGATAACTGGTATTACGTTGAAAATACTACGGCAGGCTATCTCATGTCGTACCTGTCCAATATCCTGGCAAAAAAGCTAGACTTGCTTCCTGCAACAGACACAGCGTTAAATGTATCAACGAGATTTTATCAAAAAGAACTTGAAGCTGCCGAGCAGCAGCAGCGAAGAAACAAGGCACTTAAAGGCATCCTGCCATTTCCGCAAGAACTTGATCTAAGTAAACTCGCAAGATTAAAAGAAAAATACCAAAGGGAGATCTTTCTTTTCCGCTCTGTTGTAGAACAAATCGCCATGGATCCTAAATATGATAGTGAGAGGTTGCTACAGGAGAAAATCAATGAACTAAATGCTCAAAAAGACGAACTCTCTGCCAGGATGAACGAAAGCAGGCTTGGTCCGATAATCCTTGGAACAGCCATGGGGCTTGCTGGTGCAGTAATCGGATACGCCTCCACCAACACTTTGGGTGGGGCAATATGTGGACTTCCCAGTTTTACCAATGCCATCTACTCAGCGCTAAAAATCGAGGATCCTGCCAAAATATATGATCCATCTGGCATGAAGTATTTAGCTATAATTGAAAATAAAGGTATCAGGAAATACAACAGCGCTGGAATCCCAAGGTTAATAAATAACTGACCCTTCAAAAGCTTTGGCGTTCATAATATATATTCCTAATGAAACAACACTATATCCCACAGTGCTATTTACGCGAATTTTTAAACAGTGATAGAAAACTTCACACGCTCGACACTGCGCTCAAAAAACATGGCAAAAAAGTATTTGACGAACCAAGATTTCCTACCGAAGTATGCAGGTCAAAAGATTTCTACACCATTCAAACAACCTTTAGTAAAAACTATAAGCACCTCTCAACATTAAAACCTTTTGCATTGGAGGAAAGCTTCCATCAATATGAAAGAGACTACCCCAAACTGGTTATAAAACTTAAAGCCAAACAAAAAGCATTAATTAAAAAAGATGCCTCCAGTCTTATTTATTCTCTGGTGGATATGAAACTGAGGAATAAGTATTTCAGGGATACAATTGTGCCCAGCGCACATGAAAAAGTAATTAACGAAACATTAAGCGAACTTCGAGAAAACGTTTCAAGCATAGATCTTTCACAATTCCCTCAGATTACACCCCAAGCAATCTCAAACACCATCTTAAAAATACAGCAACAATTTACTCCGTCTGACGAAATTCACAAACAGGGCCATATTTCCTCGCTGATGCTTCGTAAACAACAAGGAAACGAAATTCATGAAAAAATAATACAGCAACTTTTCAAATTACAATGGAAGGTCATGATCGCGAAGAACAACTCGTTTATTACCAATGATAATCCAGGGGTTTGCTATCAAAGCAACGGTTACATCCAAAACACCAAATTTGATCAGGATTTCACCTACATTGTACCTATTTCACCACAATTATGCCTATGGATTTCCGATGCCGAACCAGATACTAAGTGGATTAAAAATAATGCGCAGAAAGCCATTGAATATATAGAGCTCAACAAAGATTCAGTTAGCAAAATAAATCAACTTTCACTTAAACACTACAATCGTTTTATTTTTTCTAATAACAAATCCGTGATAGATCAGATAGCAGAGGTGGTGAACAGGGTACAATGAACTATGACAAAATTAGAAATTATAAAAGAAGCAGTAAACCGCTATCTGATGGAACAATTCGGTTATAAAAAAAACATCGCCGAATATTGCAGATATTCAACCAATCTTCAGGCATTAACAAAAAAAATAGATCTCTACCTACGTTTTATCGATGATACCCAAATCCTAAAGAATCCAACGATCATTATTGCGAGGATAGAATTTAAGGAGCAGCAGAAAGGGCATGGAAAACGTCTTCTTGCATTTCTTTGCACCCTGGCTGACGAACATGGTTTCAGTTTTATTGAAATGGAAGGATGTACAAAAAATGGTGCCGCATTTTCTGAAGCATTCGGATTCTACCCCACAGGTAGCCAAAGGTTACATTGGCGCACCAGTGTCGATGATCTAAAGACAGCGCTTGCTAAGCACTAATCACAATCATTGTACTGCATATATCACACTAAGGAGCTTAAGTAAACCCAAGATAAACAATGTATAAAACGTTCAAGTCTTCCCCAGAGACAATATCTAGTTGACATTTCTGAACCCATAAAAAAACTTGACTCGACAGAAGTTTTCCATGATCCAGTAACAAAAATTGCTTTCAATCTCAGCAAAAATCCATGATTAAAAATTATATTTAACCAGAAACACTCTCCAAATGTATATAAGTTCTATCAAGCTTACCAATATCCGCTCATATAATAACCTTGAGCTCAACCTTTCTAAGTCTATCAATCTTTTGGTTGGAAATAATAACTCGGGAAAGTCAACGATCATCAAATCAATATTTCAGTTGCAAAATACTTCTGCCATCGGAATAGAGGACATCAGAAAATCAGTAAGTGCTGGGAGGATATACCTAGATCTAGAAGACATTTCTCAAACAGATGTCAGTGCATTTCTTCTGGCAAAAAAAGATGAAATAATTCATTTTCCATCTACAAACAGAGTAAAAGTTCAATTTGGAATGTATAATAGCCTTATAGAAAAACAAAGAAACACCGAAGCGCATTTTTTTGATCTCAACCTCCCACATTCCTTCGATGAAAGCGGCAGATTGCAAATTGACAAAAGCATAAAAATAGAGGATGAGCTTAGAGATTTTCATAGCTTGCCAAATCTAGAAAGTCATCAAAATTTTATCTTCCCTTTTTTTTCAAAACGCAAAACGAACAACTATGCGAGTCAACAAGGCCCATCTGAAAGCGATATAGTAAATGAAGATTTCAGGAACATTACAGCTAAAGTTCAAAAGCTATCGAACCCTTCCCACCCAAAGTATAAACGCTTTGTAAAATACATCAACGATATTCTGGGTTTTAGTATCGGTGTAATACCAGATAGAAGCAACAATTACAATAATACGGGTATATATGTGAGCGACAACACCTATATTCCCATTTCCAGCATGGGGGAAGGAGTGGTCAACATATTGGGACTGATCGTCATGCTTCTGACTGAGAACGGCAAACTATACCTGATCGAAGAACTTGAAAACGATATTCATCCAAGGGCACTTAAAAAATTACTTGAGCTGATTATAGAAAAATCTTCAGATAATCAATTTGTTATCTCAACACATTCCAATATAGTGTTAAAATACCTGGGAATACAAGGCTCAAAAATTTTTCACTTGCGATGGAAGCCATATGAAAAGACAGAAGAAGATAGGTTACCTACAACTTCTATCAAACTGCTTGGCGATGATCCTAAAGAAAAATTGGAACTTCTGGAGGAACTTGGATACGACCTCTTTGATTTCGATCTGCATAAATCCTACCTCATTTTCGAGGAATCATCAGCAGAAACCCTATTTAAAAAATTCCTCATTCCAACTTTCTTTCCAAGGCTAGAAGGTAAAATCAAAACCGTGGCAGCAACTGGAGCTCACGACCTAAAAGCAAGGTTTCATGATTTTCTAAGGCTGTTTGTTTTTATCCATACCACTCCCGCCTACACTGCCCGAGCATGGGTTGTAGCTGATGGTGACGATGCCGGAAAAACTAATATAGAATCCTTGCGTAGATCCTTTGCTAGCTGGGATCCCAGCCATTTTATATCCCTTCCAAAGTTCAATATTGAAGAATTCTTTCCAGAGCGCTTCCAGCAGGAATTTGCCGAAATCCTGCAGATTTCAGACAAAGGAAAAAAACGCGATGCTAAAATAAAATTCAATAAAAAGGTGATGGATTGGACAAACGTAGATCGGGAAACAGCTAAAACAGAGTTTGCCAATTCTTCTACCGAACTAATCGGATTGCTCCAAAAGATTCAAGACAAACTACTTTTATAGCCTGAGCCACTTAAATCGGCGATTCTCCGTTAAGACTTAAATCGGCAAGATTGGAATAAGAAACTATTAATCAGCTGAAACAAGATAACCTACTCTCCAAGAGTGAAAATCAAGAGCAGTTTTAAAGGAGGCCCAATCGAAGGATACATGCAACTAGAAATGATAAAGCTATTTATCCAACATTGGATAAACCCGCTTAAACGACGCCCAAATTTGTAGCTCAATAAATTTTAGGCACATGGAATCCTTTGGCTTTGAAAAACTTCCTGAGATTATCCGTCAGCTATTCGAAAAAGTAGAACATATCGAAGAACTTGTTTCGCAGATCAACCCTGCCAGTGACGGTTCAAATGATTTGCTCACTGTACGTGAAGCAGCAGATTATCTAAAAATATCTGTTCAGTCCTTATATTGCAAGGTGAGCAGAATGGAAATCCCTGTAAGTAAACCAGGAAGGCGTCTATACTTCAGCCAGTCTGAACTCAAAAAATGGGTCAGCGATTCCAGACGAAAAACAGCGGCTGAAATTTTTCAGGAATCCCAGAAAAAGAACAGTCGGTTAGATAAAAAGGATATTTTCATTTAGCTTACGCCGAGTTTTGCTTCATTTCGATGCAGGATAAATATATCCGTCCTTTTCTCATGACCATCTCCATGATCCTCTTCGACAGCACTTTTAAGTATCACCTTACCTGCGGCTTGCCGCTTAGTCTTATCAACTATCTTGGCATATATTTCTGTATTTTTCAGTGACCTATGCCCAAGAGTTTCGAAACAGTATAAATATCGGTTCCCAACTCCAGCTGCAAAGTCGCAAAAGTGTGCCTAAAACTGTGAAAGGTAATATTCTTATTAATATCCGCAGCTGCTAACCATCCAGTAAAGAAAGACTTTAGCTGATAATACTTCAAGCCTGGAAACAAAAGTTCTTCGGCTCCTTGCCTTTTCCCTAAACGTTCTACCGCCTGATCGGATATCGGCATAACTTCGGCCTTGTCAGTCTTGCCTTGGGAAAATTGGATTTCGTAGCTCCCCTTTTTACCCCTCAGTTCAGACCAGCTTAAAGTACTCACGTCCGACCACCGCAGCCCAGTGAGTCCTGAAAAGATTGCCGCATTTTTCATCAGCTCAGAACCGGCAGGCGTATCCGCCAGGTGTTGAAATTCTTCGAGCGTCAGTCTTTCCCTATTGGTTTCCTTTGGTGGTATAGGATCTACAATGGCATGTAAATCTAAGGGAATAAGTTTTCGCCTATAAGCAATACGCAATACCGCTCTGAATTTAGCATAGTAAGTCACCGCAGTATTTCTTTTAATTGGGCGGCCATATCGCGCTATACCAGGCCCGCTCAAAAGATAATACTTATAATCCTCGCAGAGAAAATCAGAAAGCTCCGGCAGACGCAGGTCAGGACCACTAAAGGCAATAAAATAACGAAGCCCCATCTCCCAGTGGTCATTGAGCGATTTCCGGCGGCTTTTGGCAACTTGCCTAAAAAGCTCAGTGAAACTAGCATTACGCTCATGTTCTGAAATAATACCAAAGCGCCTGTTCTGCAATTCAATCTGCCGCTGGGCACAGACAGTCTGTGCAGTAAGCAAAGTTTCCTTATTGTGAATCTTTTGCAACTCATTTTCAGGCTTTGTGTAGAGGTATAATTTAAGTGTAACAAAACGCAGTACTTTTCCACTCTTGCTGCAAGGTAAGGGTGGGTAATAATCCAGATATAGACTTTGCCTTCCTGTGTTCAGGGTTTTCCTTCTTAGTGTTACCGTTCCCATAATGATTAACTTTTATAAAATATTTGGTTTAATACCGATCTAAGCACATAGCTGTACTTGCCGCTGCGAAATACTTCCAGATCATTCCTTTTGACCAATTTAAAAAGTGCCTTCTCAGAGATTCCATAATGGCGCTGAGCCTCCCCCATACTGATACAATAGACCAGTGCCGGATTCTTTTTGCGCTCTGTTTTTGGAATAGGTCTGAACTCATCTTGTTTGAACGCCTTATCCAAATGCTTCCTTTTGATCAGTGTTTTACGCTCGCTTAGGCGTATCGCCTTGATTCTCCCGGATTGAATCTGGTCATAAAGCAGCCTTTCACTACAATGCAGTAAACGGGCAGCTTGTCTGACGGTAAGAAATTCTACAGGCTGTTCAGAAACAGATTGGGTCTTTACCTTCAGCGTCTCTTCATTGCTTTTGGAAATCTTAGCATTACGCTTTTTCTGCTTATAGTGACGCCGATTACAATTCAAGCTGCAATACTTGGTAACTGTAGTTCTTGCAATAAAGGTCTTACCGCAAAGCTCGCAAATCCGCTCAACTGTGATATTTGTACTCATTTCTCCTTTCTTTTCCCCATTTGTAGCAGTAAGAGACCGTTCTTATAGGCACTGACAACATCAGTGGTAATTTCCCCTAGAATAGTGGGAAATTAGCGTGATTTAGCATGTTTAAGTGTCATTAAGTATCAATAGGCGCGGTAATTTCACCCATGATTTTTTTGGGTGGAAATTTGCCCTATCGAGCTACAAATGAGCAACAAAAATGCGAAAAATAGGGCGAACCCTCCAAAAGAGTGAAAGAAAATTATCAACACAAATAACTAACAATCAGAATGTTAGTTCTCAAAAGTTATCAGGAATTCTCGGGAATTAAGGGGATTATTTGCCGATACAAAACTTCGTAAAAATATTCTCCAATAAATCATCCGTTGTCACTGTTCCGGTAATCTCGCCTAAATAATGGAGAGCTTGTTTAATATCCATAGCCAAAAAATCGGAAGTTACCGGATTATCTACATTATCGAGTACCCGTTGTAACGCATGCTCGGTTTGTTTCAATGCTTCTACATGGCGGATATTAGTTACCAATGTTTCGCTGGTATTGATGTGGTGGAGGTTTACCTGTTCTAACAAAGTGGTTTTTAATGCCTCAATGCCCTGTTTCTCTTTAGCCGAAATAAACACCACATTCAAATCAGTAAAAGCCTTGCGCTGTAGCTCGGTAATTAAATCGGCTTTATTTACCAGAATTAAATATGGGATAGCCAATTGCTCCAGTCCGCGTAACTGTTCTTCAATTTCGGCAACGCTTTGGGCTGCATCGGCCATATAAATAATCAGTTTGGCCTGCTTCATTTTTTCGAGCGTACGCTCTACGCCCAGCGCTTCGATAATGTCCGCTGTATCGCGTATGCCCGCAGTATCGATAAAACGAAAAACGACTCCACCAATAGTTAGTTCGTCTTCAATGGTATCGCGGGTAGTACCGGCAATGTCAGAAACAATGGCACGTTCCTCATTTAACAAAGCATTTAACAAGGTCGATTTACCCACGTTGGGCTTCCCTGCTATTACGATAGGAACTCCGTTTTTAATTACATTACCATTTCGAAAGAAGAAATGAGGCGCTGCAGTACATAATTAATTTTTTTGACCAGGTTTTTCAACTGCTCGCGGTTGGCAAATTCGACATCTTCTTCGGCAAAATCGAGTTCGAGTTCAATCATTGAAGCAAAATGAATCAGTTGCTCGCGCAGGCCTTTAAGCTCAGTAGCAAAACCACCACGCATTTGCTGCATGGCTACATCGTGCGAAGCCTTTGAATTTGAAGCTATTAAATCGGCTACTGCTTCTGCCTGACTCAGGTCGAAAGCACCGTTTAAAAAAGCACGGAGGGTAAACTCGCCCGGTTTAGCTGCCCTTGCCCCTTTGCTAATCAATAGGTTAATAATCTGCTGAATAATATAATTCGAACCATGGCACGAAATTTCGACCACATTTTCTTTAGTGTAGGATTTTGGTGCTACATACAAACCGGCTACCACTTCATCTACAATATGATCACCATCTTTAACCAGGCCGAAATGCAAGGTATGCGAAACCTGTTTTTCGAGATCTTTACCCGCAAAAACTGCATTGGTAAGTGAAATGGCTTCGGGCCCAGATAAACGGATAACGCCAATGGCACCCGATCCTGGCGGGGTAGATAATGCGATAATGGTATCCTGATTGTTCATGATCAAATTGTAAAGGCCGCAAAAATAAGCCTAATCTGCGGGTATATGGTGTTTGGGAAGTAATTTTTTTACTATTCGTTCAGTTGGTTATTGGTTCAATAGTTCATTCGTCACCGGTTCTTTAGTATCAACCCATAGTTTAACAGTATCAACCCATAGTTTAACCCAGTCTCAGCTTAAATGAGATTGCCACCCTGAGCGTAGTCGAAGGACTATACGCCAAACTTATTCTTTAACTATTTCGGTTAACTTGTAAATCGCTTGTTTAAAATTGATTCACAACCAATCCCCTATGCGAAACTTAACTAACTTTGCCTTACCAAAACATTTTCTACCTAACGCTGTTTAAACCTCAATCAGAATAAGCTATATATGACTAACAATTTACCCCTGACCGTAAAACGATCGATTGAGCTACTGGGCCTGATGGCTATTGTAGCGGTGATGGTTATTGGACGCGACATTATTATGCCCATGCTCATGGCCTTTTTCATCAGCATTATGCTCCTACCGGTTTACCGCTTTTTAAAAAGAAAAAAAATCCCCGAATCACTCGCTATTATCTTGCCCATTCTACTGGTAGCCCTCTTTGTAGGATTGATTGTATGGTTTTTCTCTAACCAGATCGGTATTCTGGTTAAAGATTTTCCGCAAATTAAAGCCAACGTTAGCCAGCACATTAATTCGTTAAGCGATTGGATTAGCCGTATTACTCATTACGATGACAAACAACAAAAAGCCTTTATACAAGCCAAAAGCGACGACCTGATGAACATGGGCACATCGCTTGCCGGTGGGGCTGCCGTAACCCTGAGTGGTGTTTTTGTATTTATTGGTCTATTGCCCATTTACATTTACTTAATGCTGTTTTACAAAGATATTTTACTTCGTTTTATTTTTATGTGGTTTAAAACCGATGATCACCCTAAAGTAAAAGAAGCTATTTTCGAAACCGAATCAATCATCAAAAGCTACCTAATCGGCCTCTTGATCCAGATTAGCTATATGACCATTTTATTGGGTGGTATATTAATGCTAATTGGCATTAAGCATGCCTTATTAATCGGGGTTATTTTCGCCATCCTAAATCTTATACCCTATGTTGGGGCTTTAATTGGCAATATCATTGGCGTATTGCTAACACTTACTTCCTCGCAAGAACTCTGGCCTGTAGTTACTGTACTGGGCGTAATTGCATTTGTTCAATTTTTAGATAATAACATCCTGATGCCGCGCATTGTGGGTTCTAAAGTAAAAATTAATGCCCTGTTTGCTATTTTGGGTGTATTTATTGGTGGCAGTATTGCGGGTGTTTCGGGTATGTTTTTAGCTTTACCAATTGTGGCCGTGTTGAAAATCATCTTCGATCGTACCGAATCGTTTAAACAATGGGGTGTTTTATTGGGTGATGAACGACCAGCCAAAAGCCCTATGACTTTCCCTGCATTTAGAAAAAAGAAAACTGTGGCTGTAAAATCTGGAACGGAGAAGAAGTAGCTCATAGCTCATAGCTCATAGCTCATAGCATGGAAAAGAAAAAGCATCGAAGGTTTAACCAACGATGCTTTTTCTCTTTTCTGTTATTTATAATATGGCTAAATTCAGATCTCCTGCCCAACATGTTCCATCTTCCCTCTTACATTTTCCATATTACATCCTTTCCGGAGAGGTAATTCCCAGAATAAGCATCCCGGAATAAATAATGTCTGCGGTTTTCTTGCTCAGATTTAAACGGAACTGTTTCGTGTCGCCCTCTTCTGTTTTTACAATTGGTGGCACCTCGTGGTAAAATTTATTGAATAGTTTAGCCAGTTCATATAAATAATTGGCCAAACTCGCCGGACTATAAGCTTTGGCTGCAATGGCAATTTCTGAAGGGTATTTAGCCAGTTGTAAAATCATTTCAAGCTCAACTTCCGATATTCCCGAAAACTGATCGCTACCAGTGCTAAACTGATAATTAGATTTACTTAAAAGCGATTTAATCCTGGCGTGTGTATATTGAATAAACGGACCAGTGTTACCCTGAAAATCGATACTTTCTGCAGGATTAAACAATAAACGTTTTTTAGGTTCTACTTTCAGTAAGAAATATTTTAAAGCACCCAAACCAATATTTTTGTACAATTCGGCTTTATCCTGTTCGCTAAAATCATTGGTTTTACCCAATTCTTCAGTTTTTTCGCGGGCAGTAGTCACCATGCTTTCAATCAGTTCATCGGCATCTACAACAGTTCCTTCACGGCTTTTCATCTTTCCATTCGGTAAATCTACCATGCCGTACGAGAGGTGATACAAACCTTTAGCCCAGCTTTTACCCAGTTTCTCTAAAATCAGGAACAACACTTTAAAGTGATAATCCTGCTCATTGCCTACCACGTAAATCGACTCATCCATATTGAAATCGTCGTGTTTCATCTCAGCAGTGCCCAAATCTTGAGTAATGTAAACCGAAGTACCATCGGCACGTAGCACCAGTTTCTGGTCTAAGCCATCAGCCGTTAAATCAATCCATACCGAACCATCTTCTTTTTTAAAGAAAACACCTTTGGCCAAACCTTCATCAACCGTACCTTTTCCTAAAAGATAGGTGTTGCTTTCATAGTAAAACTTATCAAAGTCTACCCCAGGTTTTTATAGGTAATATTGAAACCGGCGTACACCCACTCGTTCATGGTTTTCCAAAGCGAAACCACTTCTTCATCGCCCTGCTCCCATTTCAAAAGCATTTGTTGCGCTTCTTTAATCAGTGGTGCATTTTTCTTGGCCTCTTCTTCGGTTTGTCCCTTGGCTTTTAAGGCATCTATCTCTTTTTTATATTCCTTGTCAAAAATTACATAATACCTTCCAACCAAATGATCGCCTTTTTCACCTGTACTTTCGGGAGTTTCGCCATTGCCCCATTTCTGCCAGGCCAGCATCGATTTACAGATGTGAATACCACGGTCGTTAACCAGGTTTACCTTTACTACATCGTAACCATAAGCCTTAAGCAATTCAGACACCGAATAACCCAATAAGTTATTACGCACATGCCCAAGGTGAAGCGGTTTGTTGGTATTAGGCGACGAATATTCGACCATTACCTTTTTCCCGTTTGAGGGATACACACCAAAATCTGGCGCTAAAATTTCTTCATTAAACTGCTTTAAGAAATAACTTTCGGCGATACTCAGGTTTAAAAAACCTTTAACCACGTTAAATTTGGTTACATTTTCAACATGGGTAACTAAATATTCGCCAATTTCGGTAGCAGTTTGCTCTGGCGATTTTTTAGAAATTTTGGTAATTGGAAAAACCACAATTGTAGCCTGTCCTTCAAATTCTTTACGCGTTTCTTGTATATTGATTACACTTTCAGCTACTTCTTCTTTATAAAGCTCCAAAATAGCTTTCTGTGTCTCGGTAATAATAAAATTCATGGCGTAAAAATAGAGAAAAAAGTCCGGAGTCGGAAAGTCCGGAGTTAGAAGTATGGAGCAATATTATTTATCCAACTGAAGCCTTCCGCAGGGTTTTGTTTTATGGTTGTCAAAACTTCCGACCGCCGACACCGGACTTCCGGACTATAAAAAAAATGATAGCTTTGTAGCAACTAATTTATTTATGAGCGAGCAGAATCTAAATTTTAAAGTGAATGTAAACACCGAAATCGGCAGGTTGCGTAAATTATTAATTCATAGTCCGGATAGCGGTTTAGGCAAGGTTGTGCCATCAAAAGCGCAAGACTGGCTTTTCGAAGATATTGTACATTTAGATACCATCCGCAAGGGCGAATACGATTATTACATCAAACTGCTGATGTATTTTTTAGATCCTGAAAAAATTAAAGGTAAACTGGCCGAAATTGATTCGGAAGCTGCCAACCGAAATTTTTACAAACCCAATCATCCCGACTTTCACAATTCGACTGCAGTAATCGAAATCCAGAATTTATTGAGCGAAATGCTCGAGGATGAATCTATCAGAAAGAAACTGGTAGCCGCAGTTTGTGCCATTGAAGGCTGTACCTATAAAGTGCAGATTGCGCTCACCAACACCCCAGCCAAAGAACTGGCAGAGATTTTTATTTCGGGTACTTTAGCCAACGATACCATGATCTTTGCGCCAATACCTAATCTGATTTTTACCCGCGATGTGGGGACCACCATTAATAACCACATCCTGTTAAATAAGCCGGCAAAAAAAGCCCGCGTGCGCGAAACCCTTTTAATGCGCTATATTTTCTTTAATCACCCTTTGTTTGAAGCTTACCGCACCAACATCCTCGAAATTCCGGATGTAACCATGCACTTTTTACGCCCGGGCGATGAACCTGCCTTCAGCACCACTTTAGAAGGTGGCGATGTAATGATGGTAAGCCCCAACCACGTATTAATTGGCTGCAGCGAACGAACTTCAGAACATGGAGCAAATGAAGCCATTAAACTATTGTTTGAGCAGAATGTGGTAGAAAAGGTTACTGTCGTAAAAATACCGAGTAAACGCGATTACATGCACCTCGACACCGTTTTCACCCAGGTTAAACGCAATACCTGGGTTATTTTAAATTCGATTGCACACTCACCAAAATACAACCCCTACGAGCCGATCAACTTCTTAAAGGAGCCCGAAAAACTCGAAGCAACTACTGCCATTCAGTTTACCAAAGCCAATCCGCAGGAGCCTAAACATTTCGAACATGTAGAAGCTTTGCTGAACGACATTAGCCAGAACGACCTAAAAAGCACCGAGCCAACTAAGATCATCTATAGTGGAAACAATACATTCCCCTACGACTCAAGAGAACAATGGACAGATTCGTGCAACCTTTTAGCCATTAAAGAAGGTGTGGTTTTAGGTTACGACAGGAACGATAAAACGGTTGAAGCCTTTAAAGCAGCCGGATTTGATGTGATAGACGTAAAAGATTTAATCCAGGATCTGGAAAGTGGCAAGGTAAATGCAGAAACCATAACCGATACTTTAATTTTAATGCCGTCGGCAGAACTTTCGCGTGCCCGCGGTGGTTTCCATTGTATGAGTTTACCAATTTTAAGAGATAATTTGGTTCATTAGTCATTAGTTCATTTGTTATAGTACTGAAAACAAAAGCTATCAACCATTAATTATTAAACATTTGAATTAATCACATCTTATAACCCGCTACTTTATTCTTGCTACTTTAAATACTCAATACTGAAAAATGCAAACTACCAACCATATCCTCATGATCCGCCCTGTCGACTTTAAATTTAATGAGCAAACGGCAGGGAATAACAAATTTCAGGTGGCATCCGAAGCACAGGACGTACAGACACAGGCCTTAAAAGAGTTTGATGGTTTTGTTGAACTGTTAAGGCGAAACGATGTTGATGTAACCGTTGTAGACGATACCCTACAACCCGAAACACCCGATTCTATTTTTCCGAACAACTGGGTTTCCTTTCACGAAGACGGATCGGTTTACCTCTACCCCATGTTTTCTGAAAACCGCCGGTTAGAACGCAGAAAAGAAATATTGGATGGGCTGAACAACCGTTTTGAATTGAACCATGTAAGCGATCTGAGCTTTTACGAAATGCAATATGCGTTTTTAGAAGGAACAGGCAGTATGGTACTCGATCGCACCAATAAAATTGCCTACGCCTGCTTAAGTGTGCGTACCGATGAGGAAGTTCTGAATAACTTTTGCATGCTCACGGGATATGAACCTGTTGTTTTTCAAGCTGTTGATAGTGACAACTTCCCCATTTACCACACCAATGTGATGATGTGCATTGGCGATCGTTTTGCGGTAGTCTGCCTCGATTCGATCCGCAATCCAGAAGAGCGGTTGCAGGTTAGTATCAGTTTAAAAGGAAGCGGCAAAGAAATTATCGAGATTAGCTTAGGGCAAATGAACCAGTTTGCGGGCAATATGTTACAACTTTCGAATGCAGAAGGCGAAAGCTTACTGGTAATGTCAGAGCAGGCTTATTTATCGTTAACCCCTGAACAGATCACGGCTCTGGAACAATACAGCCGCATCATTTATGCGCCACTTTATACCATCGAAAAAAATGGTGGTGGTAGTGCAAGGTGCATGCTGGCCGAAATCCACTTGCCCGAAAAGTAACAGCAAGTTAAACTCGATTATTCCGGCAAGTTTTAGTACTTTCGCCGAAAATTTTCAATCAGATGTCTTTAGTACAACAACTACAAACCCGATCAGGCAATAAATGCGAATTATGTACATCCGAAACCAATTTGTCGGTTTACGAAGTGCCGCCTACCAGCAATGCCAATGCCGACAATAGCATATTAGTTTGTAAAACCTGCTTAGACCAGATTGAAAAGAACGAACAGCTTGATGCCAGTCATTGGAGAATTTTAACAGAAACCATGTGGTCGGAATTTGCTCCGGTTCAGGTTGTGGCCTGGCGCATGTTAAGCCGCTTAAGAAATGAAGGCTGGGCAGCTGATAGCCTGGATATATTATACCTTGATGAGGACACTTTAGAATGGGCTAAAAAAACCGGAGACCATGAACAGGAAGGCACTGTAGAGTTTCATCAGGATAGCAACGGTGCACGTTTATTTGAAGGCGATACCGTAGTTTTGGTTAAAACGCTTGATGTTAAAGGATCAACACTCAGTGCCAAACTGGGTACAGTGGTTAAAAACATCCGTTTAGTGCACAATAATACCAAACAAATTGAGGGTAAAGTAGAAGGACAAACCATTGTGATTTTAACAAAATATTTAAGAAAAGGTTAAGCCCCTTTATCTCGCTGGCGCGCGCTTCCAATTCGTGCTTAAAAAGAATATAGAAAAGCTTCTAGCTAAATAATAATTATGAAATTCGACAATAACCTCATTACTTGTTTTTCTTCTAAACAAAGGCCTTTAAAAATATAACTATCCGGTTCCAAAATTAAACTAATACTCCATAATAAGTGAAACCTTTTTATTTATTACTATCTGTGATAGTGTTTGCTAGCTGTTCAAGCCTAGTAAGTCCCGATGCTTTATTTCAAAGAGGCTGGTACTACGATTTAAAATCTATTAAGCATGTCGGTTTGATTTATTGTTACGAACCAGATGGCACTTTATACTATCGTACAGGCCCAAATGGAGCAAAAATTCGATTAAAATTAGAATCGGTAAAATCAGTTGTAAGACAGGCTGGCAAAGATAGTCTCGTTGTACTGACATATAAAGGGTCAGATGACAAAAAATTTCTGGGGAAATGGTTAGCCACAACCCCTCAGCGAAAGTTTTATTTAAGATATGGATCAATAATGGGGTATTCTGGCCAAAATATATCTAATCAAACTAGCCTTAGATCTAATGTATATGTAAGCCAAGGAGAAGTGCTATTATTTGAAGAAAAAGGTAGTACTTATCCGCTAGATTTCTCCAATTATAAACAACTTGTATCCTCAGCACTATCAGATGAACCTCTACTCTCATCAGAAGTTATGAATTCAAACTTTAAATTTAAAGCCTTAAAAGAATTACTTATAAGATATCAGACAAAAAAAGACAATTTAGCATCAGCTGCTTCAAAGCCATAATTAACTTTTTTTATTTATTTTCATCCTATTTTCCTTGCTGGCGCGCGTTTCCAACGCGTGCCCAAATAGCCTAACGATTGTATCGTTACAACAACATCTTTTCAACAACTGCTACTATAAGCTACAATCCGTTTCTCTACAGTAAAAATATTATCAATACTGTTTAATTCTCGATTTAAAATTACATTTTTGCAAAAATTATTTAAAAGTAAATGCAGAGTTACTCAGAATTTCTCGATCTAAGCGTTGGCTTTCCACAGGAAGGCTTTGATGTTATAGATGATGAATTATATTTTCAGGATTTAAACCTGATGGAAATGATCGAAACTTACGGCACTCCCCTACGTTTCACGTATTTACCCATGGTGAGTAAGAAAATTCAACAGGCGAAGATTCTTTTCCAAACTGCCATTTTAAAAAACAACTATCGTGGCGATTACAAATATTGCTATTGTACTAAAAGTTCGCACTTCAGACACATTGTAGAAGAAGCACTTAAGAACAATATTCACCTGGAAACTTCTTCTGCTTTTGATATGCCAATGGTTGATGCCCTGGAGAAAAAAGGTGCTTTGACCAAAGATACTACCATTATCTGCAACGGTTTTAAAACTTACCAGTACAAACAGTATATCATCGATATGCTGCACGATGGTTACACCAACATTATTCCTGTTTTAGATAACAAAGAGGAATTTAACCTTTTTGATGATGAGGTAGATATCGATACCCCTTGTAACCTGGGAATCCGTATCGCTGCTGAGGAGCAACCCGATTCGCAATTCTACACGTCACGCTTAGGTGTACGTATGGAAGATGTAATTGAGTTCTACAACAATAAAATCGTTCACAACCCTAATTTCAGGGTAAAACTATTGCACTTCTTTATCAATTCGGGTATTACCGATTCGCCATACTACTGGAACGAGCTGGAGAAATATGTAACCCTTTATTGCAAATTCAAAAAAATCAACCCTGATTTAGATACTCTCGATATTGGTGGCGGTATGCCATTTAAAGATTCGCTGGTTTTTGATTTCGATTACGAGTACATGGTAAACGAAATTGTGAAAAGGATTAAAGAAATCTGCGCCATTCACGAAGTAATGGAACCTGATATTATTACCGAATTTGGTAAATACACCGTAGCAGAAGCTTCGGGTATTTTATATAAAGTTTTAGGCCGTAAACAACAAAACGACCGCGAACGCTGGTTAATGTTGGATGGTTCTTTCATCACCAACTTACCTGATGTTTGGGCGCTGAACCAAAAATATATTTTACTACCTATCAACAATTGGGACGCTGAATACGAACGGGTTAACTTAGGTGGTATTACCTGCGATGGACAGGATTATTACAATCAGGAAGCACATATGAACAGTGTGTTTATGCCTAAAACGCGTAAAGTTCAGTATTTAGGTTTCTTCCATACTGGTGCATATCAAGAGGTACTGAGTGGATATGGTGGTATACACCACTGCTTATTGCCTAGTCCAAAACATGTTCTGATTCGCAGAAACCGCGACGAAAGTTTCAACTTCGAAGTTTTTGGAGAAGAGCAAAACAGTAAGCAGGTATTGAAGATACTGGGTTACTAGTCTTAACCGCAAAGGACACAAAAGTTTTTCGCAAAGAGCGCTAAGTATTTACTTGGCGCTTTTTTTATGCGCGCAAAATATTTTCTTTGTGTTTCTTTGCTAACTTAGCCGTTAAAACTTAAAGAAAATCTTAAACATTTTACTATGAAATTCGGCCAAGTAGAAGACCCCTCAATAATAGATTTTAAACTCCCTGTAGATGCACCAGAAACTGCAGCTATTTTAGCAGCCAATAAACCCAAACAGGCTTTTACAGCTCATGTAGGTTGCGCAAAGTGGAATAAGGCCGATTTAAAAGGCTTTTACCCAAAAGGTACTAAAGATGAGTTAACTTACTATGCAACACAGTTCAATTCAATCGAACTTAATGCAACCTTTTATGGCATGCCTTCGAGCGAGCAGGTAATCACCTGGACACAAAAAACACCGGCTGATTTTAAATTCTTTCCGAAATTAACCAATACGATTAGCCATTTTAAAAGACTAATTAACGTAAAGGAACCAGTTGAGCAATATTGCGATGCCATTAGTAATTTTGAAGACAAACTCGGTATGGCTTTCTTACAGCTGCACGATAATTTTAAGCCGAAAGATTTTGAAAGGCTTAAAACCGTAGTAAGCGAATTTCCAAAAGTAATTCCACTGGGTGTAGAAGTGCGTAATGAAGAATGGTTTTCGAATCCGGCTATTGCAGACGAGTTTGCTCAGTTATTTCAGGAAAACGGCGTAGCCAATATTATTGTAGATACAGCAGGTAGACGCGATATGCTGCATATGCGCCTCACTAGCCCAACCGCCTTTATACGTTATGTAGGTGCAAATCACGAAAGCGATTATACGCGTTTAGATGAATGGGTAGAAAGAATTGTACAATGGAAGGCACAAGGACTCGAAAACCTCTATTTCTTTGTACACCAAAACGTAGAGTTAGCTTCGCCCCTATTATCTGCCTATTTTATTGAAAAATTAAACAAAGCAATCGAAACGGATTTAAAAATTCCGGTATTGGCTACCACTACTCCCACACTGTTTTAAACTTACTGTTATTCGAGATTTGTAATCTCGGATAAATGAGTTGTGGATTTTTAACCCACCTTACAAATTTAAACTTATGTCGGGATTTGCAAATCCCGACTAACAACTTCTTTAAATCCTCCTATAAACTGTTTCCGTCGCTTTGGCTTCTTCTCCTTCCGGCGAAACATTATAGGCCGTAAGCACAATTTCATCGGCACTGTTTATTGCTAAAACCGTGCGCCATCCCCAAAGCTGTTCGCCATATTCCGGACTCCCGTATTCACCAAACACAGAAAACCCATTGGCGGTAGCCTCACCACTCGAGAGCATAATCTGCGTGCCCATGTGGAAGCTATCTACCCAGCTTACCGTAAACCGTTGATAAGGAATATCGAAACCAATAATCATTTTACCCTCAAAAGGTTTTCCCTCTAAACTTCCACTATAATCGAACGAAATGAACCGTGCCCCTAAAATAGAAGTAATCGCACCTGCTGACGGCGATTCGTCTGCCAGGATATCTTTTTCAAACCAGGTTTTGGTATTGCCCTTCCAGTTGCCAACCAAACCTTGAAGTTGTTGATGAGCGCCATCTGCTAAAGATTGCTCGAATTTACTTTTCGCCATATCCAAACTTATAAAATAAAGTTCGTCTGCTATAATTATGAAATGAAAACTGTAAATTGATAACTGAAAACTGTACGTATGTTAAAAACGCTAGATCTAAACCAGGTAATGGTGCTCGATATTGAAACCGTTCCACAATACCCGTCATTTCAGGATGTACCTCCTCATTTTCAGGAGCTTTGGGAGCATAAAACACATTACCAGCGCAACCATGACCAAAGTGCAGAAGAATTTTACGAGCGCGCAGGTATAATGGCCGAATTTGGTAAAATCATCTGTATAAGTCTGGGTATTTTCTATACAGAAGAAAAAACAAACAAACTGCGAATCAAGTCTTTTTCTGGTCATGATGAAGGGGAAATACTCTTGCAATTTTCGGCATTACTCAATAAACAAACGCCAAACTTAATGTTCTGCGCCCACAACGGAAAAGAGTTTGATTTTCCCTACCTGTGCCGCAGGCTCTTAATTAACCGCATCGAAATTCCCCTCCAATTGCAATTAGCGGGTAAAAAGCCATGGGAAGTAAACCACATCGATACCATGGAGCTCTGGAAATTTGGCGACCACAAACATTTCACTTCGCTCAACCTGCTTGCAGCCATTTTGGATATTCCCACCCCAAAAGACGATATCAACGGCAGTCAGGTGAAACAGGTATACTACGAAGAAAAGAACCTGCCGCGGATTGTTACCTATTGCCAGAAAGATGTAATTACTACGGCACAGGTATTGTTAAAATTTAAAGGAATGGACATAATTCCGGCAGAAAACATTACCATTGTAGCCTGATGAGAGAGCTAAAACTAAACATCCCGCAATACTCCAGAGAAAGCGGTGCTGTCTGCAACTGGGAGGATGGTTTTATCATTAGAACTGATGTAGTGAATGATCAGATAGTGATTAGTGCAAACCAGGCAGGATTAATCTCATTAGCAAAACACCTGCTTTTTCTGGCACAAAACGAAACTCCGTTAGATTGCCACTATCATTTAGATGAATACAATAGTCTGGAAAATGGATCGAAAGAAATCATAATCTCTAAAATTTAATGCTAAACGTTGAGAACTTAAATATCGATTTCTATAACCAAGAAGATAAAAACTGGTTTAGCGTCGTTAAAAAAATCAGCTTTAATGTAAAAAAGGGCACTGTTTTAGGCATTGTGGGCGAATCGGGCTCTGGTAAATCAGTTACCTCATTTTCAATTATGCGTTTACATGATGAACGCCTTACAAAAATTACCGGCGGCATTGATTTTGAAGACATTAGCCTGCTTAATTTAAATACTAACGAAATTAGGCAGATTAGAGGGAATCAGATTTCGATGATTTTCCAGGAACCCATGACTTCCCTAAATCCGGTTTTTACCTGTGGTGACCAGGTGGCAGAAGCCATTATCCTGCACCAGAAAGTAGGTAAAACCGAAGCAAAAAAACAAACTATTGCCTTATTTAACGAAGTTCAGCTTCCCCGGCCCGAAAAAATATTCGACAGTTACCCGCACCAGATTTCGGGCGGACAAAAACAGCGGGTAATGATTGCCATGGCATTGAGTTGCAATCCAAAATTGCTTATTGCCGACGAACCTACAACTGCCCTGGATGTTACCGTACAAAAAACCATCCTGCAATTGCTGCTTAAACTCAAAACAGAGCGCAATATGGCCATGATCTTTATTTCGCATGATTTAGGTGTGGTAAACGAAATCGCCGATGAAGTTGCCGTGATGTATAAGGGCGAAATTGTAGAGCAGGGACCAGCAAAATCAGTATTCGAAAATCCACAACATCCCTATACCAAAGGTTTACTGGCCTGCAGACCTTCACCACACCTGCAATTAAAAAAATTACCTGTTATAGCCGACTTTTTAAACAACGAAACCGGTGATATGCCTGCTTATTTACAGCTATCGAACCAGTTAACTGCAACTGAAATTGCGCAACGACGGCAGATACTTTACCAGCAAAAACCATTGTTGCAAGTTAAAGGTTTATGCTCCTGGTACCCTATCCGCAACGGATTGTTCGGTAAAACTACTGATTATGTTAAAGCTGTTGACCAGATTAATTTTGAAGTTTTCCCAGGAGAAACCTTAGGCCTTGTAGGCGAATCGGGTTGCGGCAAAACAACCTTAGGCCGTACCATTTTAAGACTTATACAACCAACATCAGGCAGCATTGTATTTAACGAACAAGACATTACACACCTGGGCAAAGGCGAACTGAGAAAGCTTAGAAAAGACATACAGATTATTTTTCAGGATCCCTATGCTTCGTTAAATCCGAAGCTAAGCATTGGTCAAGCCATTCTTGAACCTTTACAGGTACACCAACTTTATCAAAACGATGCCGAACGAAAAGAAAAGGTATTGGAATTACTGGATAAGGTTGGCTTAAAAGCAGAACATTACAACCGCTATCCGCACGAATTTAGTGGCGGCCAGCGGCAACGGGTGGTAATTGCCCGGGCTTTGGCGCTGCAACCTAAATTCATCATTTGCGATGAATCAGTATCAGCGCTCGATGTTTCCGTTCAGGCACAGGTTCTTAACCTGATTAAATCTTTACAGGCAGAATTTGGCCTGACTTATATTTTCATTTCCCACGATCTGGCTGTGGTAAAACACATTTCAGACCGTATTTTAGTCATGAACAAAGGAAAAATTGAAGAAGAAGGCTTTCCCGAGCAGTTATTCAGCTCGCCTAAAGCCATTTATACCCAAAAACTTATAGCAGCCATTCCCGGGCACCAATAAATATGTTTAGATTTTTCAGCGTAGTTACCCTTTTGTTTTTCACCTTCAACGGTTATGCACAAAAAGTAGAAATTGTGCAGTCAAGCCCTGTTTTTAACCAGGTTCCTTTCGAAGCCTGTCATGCCTCAACCCTGGTTAACCTCGGAACGGAAAAATTATGGCGGCCTGGTTTGGCGGTAAACACGAAGGCAGTAAAGATGTGGTCATCTGGTCGGCTGTAAAAAATGGCAAAACCTGGAGTCAGCCTGTTGAAATTGCCAATGGGATACAAAATGATACCAGTCGTTTGGCCTGCTGGAATCCGGTATTATTTAAAGCAGAAAACGGGGTCTTATTTTTACATTACAAAGTAGGGCAAAATCCGCGTACCTGGTGGGCCGAATACAAAACATCGGCCAACAATGGCAAAACGTGGTCGAAAGCTAAAAAACTGCCTAAAGATTTTTTAGGTCCCATTAAAAATAAACCCATACAGTTAGCAAACGGAAATATCCTCTACCCATCGAGTACAGAAAGCCTGGATGAAAAAACATGGAATATCCATATTGAAAAATCAGATGCAAAAGGCAAAAACTGGAAAAAAATCAATATCAATTGCGATACTTTTGGCGTTATTCAGCCATCTATTCTTAGCTATCCCAATGGCAAATTACAGCTGCTGTGCAGAAGCCGGCAAAATGTAATTGTAGAAAGCTGGTCTGCTGATAATGGTGAAACCTGGTCGAAACTTAAGCCTACACAATTGCCTAACCCGAATTCGGACAGCGATGCCGTAACCCTACAAGACGGCCGCCAATTGCTCATTTACAATCCACAAACGGCTGGTAAAAACTGGTGGGAAGGCCGGACTGTATTAAAGCTGGCCATATCTACCGATGGCGAAAACTGGAAAGATATTTATACTCTCGAAAATCATTTAAAAGGCGAATTCAGCTACCCGGCCATTATTCAGGATAAAAAAGGGAATATCCACCTCAGTTACACGGCGGAGCGCAAAAATATTACCTATGTAGAGCTTAAATTAACAGAATAGTAACTAGAGGTTTCTTGCTACCTTCCATTATACATATTCCATTTTACCTCTTCCATCATCCATCTTCCCTCATACATATTACATCATCCCTCTTCCATTTTTACGTCCTAAAACCCACCATTTCCCTATCTTTTCTGTATCTTCGGTAAATTCAGTTTAGCGTATGGCAAAGAAAAAATCGGCAAATATAAAATTGGTTCTGAATCAATTGGTTAGTGACGTTTTTGAAAAAAACAATAATCAACTGCTCAATTACAAACAGGTTTCAGCCAAACTAAACCTAAACGATCATGAATCAAGAGAAACGATTTTAGAGATATTAAAAGAAGGCAAAAACAATGGCATTTTCTTAGAACCCGAAAAAGGGAAATTTAAACTTAAGGAACTGCAGAACTTCATTATTGGTACCGTTGATATGACTGCCGATGGTTCAGCTTATATTGTACCCGAAGATGAGTTTGAAAAAGACATTTTTGTTGCGCCCCGAAAGCTTAAAAATGCCTTGCATGGCGATACCGTAAAAGCTTATGTATTTGCCAAAAAGAGCGGCCGCAAAAATGATGGCGAAGTAATCGAAATCATTAAAAGGGCCAAATCTGATTTTACCGGAGTCATTAAAATTTCGGACCGCTTTGCCTTTGTAATTGCCGATGATAAAAAAATGATGCACGATATTTTTGTGCCGTTGGCCGATACACATGGTGCAAAAAGTGGCCAAAGGGTTTTGGTCACCCTATCGGACTGGCCTGAGAGTGCTAAAAACCCAATTGGCATAGTTAAACACGTACTGGGCAACCAGGGTGAGAACAATACCGAAATGAATGCCATATTAGCGCAATATGGTTTTCCTTTAGAATTTCCGCCACAGGTAGAAAGAGAAGCCAATGCCATTCCCGAAGAAATTCCGGCTGCCGAAATTGCCAAACGCAAGGATTTTAGGAATGTTTTAACTTTTACCATTGATCCGGCTGATGCCAAAGATTTTGATGATGCTATTTCATACCAGAAATTACCAAACGGAAACCATGAAATCGGCATCCACATTGCCGATGTTTCGCATTACGTAATTCAGGGAAGCGAGCTTGATAAAGAAGCTTATAGCCGCGCTACATCCGTTTACCTGGTTGATCGTGTAATCCCGATGCTACCTGAGCGTTTAAGTAACGGGGTATGCTCGCTTCGCCCACACGAAGATAAACTGTGCTTCGCAGCTGTTTTTGAGCTCGATGAGCAGGCGAACATCCAAAATGAATGGTATGGCAGAACAGTTATCCATTCCGACCGGAGATTTGCATATGAAGAAGCTCAGGAAGTGATTGAAAGTAAAACCGGCGATTACGTAACCGAAATACTGAAACTGAATGAGTTGGCCTATATTCTCCGCGACCGCAAGTTTAAAAATGGTGCCATCAGCTTTGAGAGTACCGAAGTAAAATTTAAGCTCGATGAAACTGGTAAACCTATAGGCGTGTATGTGAAAGAGCGTAAAGATGCCCATAAACTGATTGAAGATTACATGCTTCTGGCCAACCGCAAAGTGGCCGAGTTTATTGCCAAAAAGAGCAAGGGTAAGCAAAAATTAACTTTTGTTTACCGGGTGCACGATTCGCCAAACATGGAAACCCTTAACACATTTGCCAACTTTGCTTCCCGTTTTGGCTATAAAATCAACACCAAATCGGATAAGGAAATTGCCAAATCGCTAAACCATTTAATGAGCGAGGTGGAAGGCAAAAAAGAGCAGAATATTTTAACCTCACTGGCCATCCGTTCTATGGCCAAAGCAATTTATACGACTAAAAAAACCAGCCATTACGGCCTGGCTTTCGAATATTATACACACTTTACCTCGCCTATACGCCGTTACCCCGATGTGATGGCCCACCGTTTACTACAAACTTATTTAGACGGAGGAAAATCGGCCGATATGGAGTTTTACGAAGTTGCCTCTGTTCATTCATCGGCGATGGAGAAACGGGCTGCTGATGCCGAAAGAGCTTCGATTAAATACAAACAGGCCGAATATTTAGAAAACAATATCGGTACGGAATACAAAGGCATTATTTCGGGTGTCACCGAGTGGGGCATGTATGTAGAAATCGAAGAGAATAAATGCGAAGGTATGATCCGTTTACGCGATATATCTGACGATTTTTACGTTCTTGACGAAAAAAACTACTGTATTGTGGGCCAAAGAAAGAAGAAAAAATACCAACTGGGTGATGAAGTGATGATCCGTGTAAAAAAAGTTGACCTTTCTAAGCGTCAAATTGATTTCACCCTTATTCCTGATTAAAAAATTAAGACATTTGTGCCCGAAACACAGTGTTTAAACAAAGCATGCATACTACAGAACAATTACAGCAGATTTTAGATACAGCAATACAAAATTTAAAGTTCCCGGATCACCCCAAGCAACTTTATGATCCGATTAGTTACATCATTAACCTTGGCGGCAAACGAGTAAGACCGCTTTTGGTACTCATGGCTACCGAATTGTTTGGCGCAGATGCCAACAAGTCTATCCATGCCGCAATGGCTGTTGAGGTTTTCCATAATTTTACCCTTGTACATGATGATATTATGGATAATGCGCCACTACGCAGAGGCCAGGCAACCGTGCATGAAAAATGGAGCACCAATGTCGCCATTTTAAGTGGCGATGTGATGATGGTAGAAGCCAATAAAAATCTGGCTAAGGTAAATCCGTTTTTCCTTAAAGATGTGCTGGATACTTTTAATGCTACAGCACAAGGTGTTTGCGAAGGCCAGCAACTGGATATGGAATTTGAAGGCCGTGATGATGTGAGTATCGAAGAATACATCAACATGATCAGGCTTAAAACAGCTGTACTATTGGGCGGCGCGCTCAAATTGGGAGCGATTATTGCTGGAGCTTCAAAAAAAGATGCCGATCTTATTGAACAATTTGGCGAAAATATTGGCATTGCTTTTCAGCTACAGGACGATATTTTAGATGTATATGCCGATCCTGAAAAATTTGGGAAGCAGGTCGGCGGTGATATTATTGCCAATAAGAAAACTTTCCTGCTCTTAAAAGCACTATCGAAAACTAATTCTTTAGCACTTCAGGGTTGGATTAACAATAAAAACTCCGATATTCAGGAAAAAGTTCAGGCGGTTACAGCCATATATAATGAACTAAAGATTAGAGAAGAGGCAGAAAAAGAGATGATGAAATATGCAGCACTAGCTTTTCAAAACTTGAATGATATTGAAGTTCCTAAAGCAAATAAACATGATTTACACCAACTTGCAGAACAGCTATTGAAACGGAATAATTAAAAACAATATAAGTTAACCTCTCATGTACAAGTTATTACAGCACCCAACAACCTCTTTTCGTAGTAAATTCCAT
This sequence comes from Pedobacter sp. HDW13, assembly GCF_011303555.1. Lineage (NCBI taxonomy): Bacteria > Pseudomonadati > Bacteroidota > Sphingobacteriia > Sphingobacteriales > Sphingobacteriaceae > Pedobacter > Pedobacter sp. HDW13. The sequence continues at coordinate 6,287,093 of NZ_CP049868.1, forward strand.
TTCGAATTATTTACCCTTACAGCCTTATTGCTAAGCCTTTTCTTCTTTGCAGGCTGCAGAGATTCCAGAGATGGAATGGCCGATTTTATTAAAGCCTACAATGAACAAGCCAGGTATGCCAATACTGCATCGGTAAGCAGTACTTCGGCAGAAGCAGATTACAAGGAAAAAATAATTAAAATAAAGGTGGTTACCACTTATTCTGCCAGCGATCCTGAAAGTAATTTTATAAAACAGGCCATGCCAGGAATGATGATGGAGCTATTAAGACAACAGCCATCCTCTAATAAATTGATTAAAGATGGCGTTAAATTCGAAATTACCTATTATACAGAAAAGCTATCCGAAATTTTATCGGCAACATTAGATAAAAAGAAAATGGAAGAGCTGAGCAAGGCTACTCCTGATGCCCTGAATAACGATCCTAGTTTTATAAATCCAAAAGCAAAGGCTCCATCTTCTCCTATTGAGCAGATATTAGCCGCACTGAACAAAAGCCTGCCTTATACCGATGCCTCAAACGGTGCAACTATCTTCAGAATAGACCAAAACAGGCTTGGCGATTTAGTTTATCATGTACGTACCCCAAAAGATCTTGCTGGCCCGTTGAAAACCAAGGCAGGTGTAGAACTGATGAAAAGCGAAATATTGCGAAGTGGGAAGCTGAAAAAATTGATGAGTGGTTTTAGAAAATTTCAGATTAATGCTGTGAAGTATGTCTATTACGATCAAAAAGGCAATCAGATTAATGAGCTCCGTTTAACTACTGCTGATCTAAATTAAGCCACATGGATGATAACGAAGAATACAGAGAAAGGCCTGTTTGGAGAACAGTGCTTAGTATCGCAATTGCTATTTTTGCAGTAATACGTCTTTTTGCAACTTGCAACAAAATGGATTCGAGGCAAAGTAACATACCAGACAGCAACATTTTAAATTTAACAGAGCAACGGTTTTCGAACCAAGGCTCCGTATCCTCATCCCCGCCTCCTAAAGCCTGGAACAGTCTGCTTTATAAAAGGTACAAATACCTTGACTCTTTAGACCTAACCCGGCTTAGAGACTTTTATATCGTTAAATTAACAAAAGACTCTCTTGTTAGTCTGGATATAAAGAGTCAGCTTAAAATAGAAAAAGGATGCTTTTTTCAAAACACACATGATGATTCTTTAAAGTTTGCATTTAAAACGCCTAAGAATCTAAATGTTTTTGTGCACGATTTCGAAGGTACTTCAACTGTTGATGCATCTTTTAAACAACTAAAATCTGGAAGTAAAATCAAAAACTACCGTGATTTTATTAAACTTAGCCCAAATTCAAAATTGGTTTCTTATAACATTACACAATCCGGCATTAAGTTTAAAGGTGTAGCTTACGCTTTTAAACAAGACAACTATAAAATGTTTATTGAGTTTGAAAGTAGTACACTTACTCAAATCAATTTAGAGCATCAGGCGTTAACTTATGTTTCTAAACACATTAAAGTAGTGCAATAGCAATAACTTAATCTAAAAAGTATTGCTATTGTGTACCAGTTTAAGCGCTTAATTTAATATTGATACGAAAAAAGTATAACTGAGAATTTTGCTTATCAGGCCCTTGCTAGTTTATACTTAATCCAGAAATCGGCTGCTTTACTGTTTGCTATGCCTTCGGCTGGCCGCTGTCCACGGCCTCCGCCGCCCATACCACCACCAGATCTTCCACTACCCATACCACCGCGGCCACCGCCCATGCCACCTCTCGACATACCACCGCCAGGTCTTTCACCTCCTTCCGGCCTACCTTCTTTATGCATAATGACTTTATTAGACTGGTTAATTTTAATATTATAAAACAAAGGATTTTTCATGTCCAGGTTAACAGCCAATTGAGCTAATGGGATACTCAATTCGTATATCATGTCTTTATTGGGATGAATGCTCATGCCAGTTTCAATTCCGCTCTCGTTATCAGCAGGTAAATCGCCATCCGGAATCTGCTTAAAGCCTGAGACATGAATAGCTTTGTGCATTGCCTGCTCATCGAGCATCATCTCGTTATGCTCATTGGGTTTCACCTCATGATGATCTGCCCATCTATCACTTTCATTTGGCATAGGCGGTCTTTCCATTAGCGGAAAAGTTAATTTCATACCATCTTTCTTTTTACCAACTGTATTAATATTTAATGTAATACCACCTCTTAACACGCTAAAGGTAGTTTGTGGATCTAAAGATTCGATAATAATGTACAGGTTCTGATCATCATTAGCCAGAGCAAAAGCCAACCGTGTAGCATCGTTATACTGATTAAGCGGTTCGTTCCATTCGTTCGAGATGCCATCGGCTTTAAACGGCTTTACCATACGGATATTTTCTTCAACCTCTTGCGCATATAATAACCGGACAGAAATTAGTAGCGGAATTAATAAGGATATTTCTTTCAGATTCATCGGGGATTAATTTTAAAATCAATAACCAAATCTACAGACCGGAAATGTTAATTTTTGTTATTTAACAGGGTTTAACAATTAAGCCGGGAGTCGACAGTCCGGAGTCAGGAGTTGGAAATCTGAAGTCAGCTAAGCGATGAAATGAACTAATGGCCAATTTTCAGTTGGATTATCTATTAATTATAAACCAATAACCAATTTTCAGTTATCAATTTCCAGCTTAATGAAGCTATTGACTATAAACCAATGACCAATACTCAGTTATCAATTTCCAGTTGGATTAAGCTATTGACTATGAACCAATAAGCCATATAACAAAAAAGGTCCTGATTTTCATCAGAACCTTTTTTATATTTTTGTTTCTTACTAATTATTCTGCAGCTGCAGCTTCTTCAGTAGATTCGTCTTTTTTAGCTGCTTTTTTTGCTGGTGCTTTTTTAGCAGGTGCTGCTTCAACTTCAGCTACAACTTCTTTCTTTGCAGTTGCTTTTTTAGCAGCTGGTTTAGCGATTGCTGCTTCGATTTCAGCATCAGTGATAGGAAGAATAGAAACGTATGATTTGTTATCTTGTTTCTTTTTGAAAACAACAGTACCATCAACTAAAGCGAATAAAGTATGGTCTTTACCAATACCAACGCCTTTATCAGGATGGTGTTTTGTACCACGTTGACGTACTAAAATGTTTCCTGCGATAGCTAACTGACCACCGAAAACTTTAATACCTAAACGCTTACTATGCGATTCACGTCCGTTTTTCGAACTACCGGCTCCTTTTTTGTGTGCCATGATTTTATATTTTGTAACCCGCCAAAAAGCGGATTATTGGGTTAACAATTAATTATAACGTGATGTCAGAGATCTGAATCTTAGTGAAAAACTGGCGGTGACCGTTTTTCTTTTTGTAACCTTTTCTACGTTTTTTGTGGAAAACGATTACTTTATCACCTTTTAAATGAGATACGATCTTAGCTGAAACTTTAGCACCTTTAACTGCAGGAGCACCTACAGTAATTGCACCACCGTTATCAACCAACAATACATTATCAAATTCAATACTAGCGCCTTCATCTCCTTGCAATCTGTGTACAAAAAGGTGCTGGTCTTTAGCAACTTTAAATTGCTGCCCTGCTATATTTACTATTGCGTACATTGTTTAAATATTAGTTTTTTAATTTTTATTTAACGAGGTGCAAATATAGAACAATTTCAATTAACACACAAATAGATATCGAAAATATTTTTCGTTAAAACATTCCCCTGGTCATTACCGCTGATTCGGCATCCATTTACCTACCTCAATTAAAGTTTTTCGGAAGACAAAGGTAAGCATTTTAACCCCCACCTGATTTGTAGCAGCCACTTTGTTCTAAACCCGATAGGAATGGAAAGCCTCAGCTTTTTCGGCAGTGCTTGTAGTGGATAGCGGGACTACAAGCTGCCAAGTACTCCTGTCTGCTCCTTTTCAAAATCATAAGACTGCCATCTGTTAAAAAATGTTAAACACCAATTTTATTACGAAAATTTCGTAGATTTACGAAAACTAAATAGATAACTAAAACCCAATATTATGAAACGAATTTTAACTACCTGCTTGGCTACCGCCATTTTACTTTCGGCCAAAGCCCAGGAACCGGATAAAGCACTGGCCAGGGTGCGTTATACTTTTACACACGTGAGAGACACCACCCAAAGAGACAAACCGAAAGTGGAAAACATGCTATTGGTAACCGGCAAAAACGCTTCGGTTTATACCAGTTACGATAAGCTGAACCAGGCGCTGAACATGCAAAAACAGATACAGGAACAGATTAAAAACCAAACAGGTAATGGTAACATGAAAATTGAAGTAAAAAGTGAAATGAAAGCTCCCCTAACCCAGGAAGATTATTTCTTTTTTGCCAACGAACATAAAATGATTACCAAAGAGCGCCTGTTTAACAATTACCTGGTTGAAGAACCTGCAGCCAAAATAGACTGGAAGATATTGAAAGATACAATGAGTTTTTCGGGGTTGCCTGCCAAAAAGCTACAGCACATTTTAAAGGCCGCAACTGGGTTGCCTGGTTTGCCAGCGAAATTCCGTTTCAAAGCGGTCCGTGGAAATTAAATGGCCTACCCGGATTAATTGTAGAAGCTTACGACGATAAAAAGGAAGTGAAATTTGAATTTGCCGGGCTTGAAAATGTAAAAGATGCAGATGCTACAGCGAACTCGGATGGCGATGTTAAAATAGCAGCTCCGAATGGCGGAGTGGGTGCAGTAAAAATTGTAGGTATAGATGTGAGTACCAGCTACCTTGGGCCAGAAATTAAATTGCCTGCCGATGCCATTAAAACCACCCGGAAAGAATTAGATAAACTTAAAGCTGCCCGTGATAAAGACCCACAGGGCTTTATGCAGGCACAAATGGCGGCAAGCGGCATGCAAGGCTCGTTCAGAACCAACCAGGCACCACGCCCGGCAGGTACAGCAGCAACTAAACCAGAAGTAAACAACCCGATAGAAATTGAAGACAAAAAATGAGAAAGCTCGGTTTAACCTGCTGGCTCCTGCTGGCAGCTTTTTCGGTTTTTGCCCAGAAACCACTTAAAGGCATGGTAAAAGATGCCAGCGGCAAGGCTGTCGAATCAGTTAACGTAACTTTAAAAGATGCTGAAGGTAACACCATCAACTTTACGCGCACCAACAAGAATGGTACTTTTAGTATTGAGCTCAAAAATGACCAGATTGCCGGTTACAAAATTGAAGCTTCGAGCATTGGCTTCAAAAAGCTGATTACCACTGTAACTGATATTGCTAAAAGTTACGACCTGACTTTACAACCCAGCGAAACCACACTGGAAACGGTTACCGTTAAAAACCGGCCATCGTTAACAGCCCGGGGCGACACCTTAAATTACCGCACTTCTGATTTTGCCGACAAGCAAGACAGAAGCATTGGCGATGTGCTTAAAAAAATGCCTGGTGTAGAGGTTGCCGAGGATGGCAAGATCAGCTACAATGGAAAATCGATTTCGAACCTTTATGTAGATGGTGATAATTTGCTAGACGATAAATACAATATTGGCACAAAAAGCATCCCTCATGGTGCGGTTGATAAGGTACAGGTAATCCAAAACGACCAGCCCATTAAAATGATGCGGAAAAATAACATGAGCGATGATGTTGCGCTAAACCTGGTAATAAAAGATGAGGCAAAGCTTAAAGTAATGGGCGATGCAACTGTTGGAGCAGGTATGCCCAACCGCTTTGACGAAAACCTTACCGCCATGCTGTTTAATAAAAAACTGAAGTTTATTAACAACATTAAGGGCAACAACATTGGCAGCGATCCAGGTGGCGACCTTACCGCGCACAATTTCTCTGATTACTTAAAAAAACTGGATAACGATAAACCCAGTGGACTCCTTTCAACAGGTGCTGCCGGGTGCCTTCGTTACCGCAAAGCCGATACCTTTTCAACAAAGCAGGACTGATTAACCTGAACAATTTATACAAGTTTAACCCCGATCTGCAGTTGAGGGCTAATATTTCATATTTATATGATCAGCGACGTCAGCAATACAATAAATTTTCGGAAACTTATTTACCCAATCAAACCATTCGCTATGCCGAAACGCAGAGCAATGCCATTAATCCGCAAAAGCTGAGGGCGCAGTTTAACTTAAACGGAAATGCTGAGCAGTACTACCTGAACAACAATCTGGTTGTGGAATATACACCTTTTAAAACCACATCGGGTTTTGTAATTAACAATGTAGCGGCCAACCAGGTACTTAAACAAGAAACCTTCGATTTGTCGAACGAATTTAATTACCGTAAAAAATTAAAATCAGACGATGTAATTAACCTCTACTCCTACTTAAACCGGACTACACAACCAGAAACACTAAATATTACACCCGGGCTTAATGCCGATATCTTAAACAATGGTAACAGTTATCTTGGTTTAACACAATACATTAAATTACCAACCTGGTACACCAACAATTATGCGTCTTTCGCTTTTGTAAAAAACAACTTCGTACAAACCTATAAGGCTGGTTTTAATGTACAAAAACAACAATTGAATTCGGAGCTATACCGTACACAAAACAATCAGCAAACGGAACCAGTAACAGGCAGTACAGTAAACGATCTCGACTGGTTAAAAACCAAACTCTATACAGAGGCAACCTATGAGTATACCAACGATAAGCTAAAAGCAGGCATAAGCTTGCCGTTAAGCTACAATCAGATCAATTATAGCGATGCCCTAAATCAATTGGATAACAAGCTGAACAAGTTATTTATAAACCCGGCACTTAACGTAAAATACCAAACCAGTACAGAAAACTATGTAACAGCAAATTATAGTTTCAGAAACGACCTTGGGGGAATTGATGATGTTTACCGCGGCACTATTTTAAAAAACTACCGCTCGCTATTTTCGAACGATGCACCTATTGCTGAATCCAAAACACATAATGTTGGGGCTGGTTTTAATTTTAGAAAGGCCATGCAAATGCTATTTGCGAATTTAACGGCTACTTACAGCGACACCGAATTGAGTACCATTTCTGCTTATAACTTAAGTAACAACATCCAACAGAAAATTGTATTGCCATTGAATAACCATATCCGCAGCCTCTCGCTAGCCGCAAATGCAAGCAAATATCTGTTTAGCTTAAAAAGCACGGTGAATGCCGGAGTAAGTTTTGCACAAAGCCGGTACAGTCAACTACAAAACAATGCATTATTGCCATTTAACACGCAAACGATAAGCTATAAAGCCGGCATTGAAGCTAAGCTTACAAACTTCATCAATTGGTCATATAACGCTAATTTTGCCATTACCGACAATAAAGCCATGATTGCTGATGGAATAGAAACGAACTTTAAGCAATTAAGGCAGCAGTCATCTTTAGCCATCACTACGGTTAGAAATGTGTATTTAAATTTATCGGCAGAACACCTTTTCACCCGGCAATCTTCACAGCCAGATTTGAAGTATCTTTTTGCTGATGCCAATATGCGGTACAAATGGTTAAAAATGAAAACAGATATTGAATTTGGGATAACCAACTTAACCAACATTAAAAGCTTTGATGCCATTTATCTTTCGGCTAACTCCCTTACCACCGGTACTTATTACATCCCCGGTAGGGTGGCCATGCTGAAGGCTACGTTTAATTTCTAAGTATTTTGGTCAGTGGGAAGTGATACACCATATCATTTCCCCGCTGATTTAAGGTGGCACACTAGGAGCAAATTGACAAGCATGAGGTTAAATCAAAATCTTTTCAAATCAGCGAAATCCGTGTGATCGGCGGAGAAAAAAGAATGATATTAAGGCTTGGTATTGATCTGAATAAACTGTCTATTTTTATCCATTTTTAGATCCATAATCATGTTGGGATTCAATTTATCGAGCTCTGCTTTGCTTATCTTTTTTCCATTTAAATAATAACCTGTGCTGGTAACCGACGATTCTTTTACTTCTGATTTATCGTTTACTGTTTCATCGGCATGTTTTGTATTGATGGTAGACTTCATAATAAAAACAGCGGTTACTTTTTTTCCTTTGGCATCAGGAACATTTCCTAATCCCATATTCGCCTGATCAGCCAGCATAATCTGCTCAATTTTTTCGTTAGTTGGAACAGAATCGGTAAAGGTGAAATGTTTAACAAAGGTTCTTTTGCTAAGATCGCCATCCGTTTTAAAATCGAACTTAACATTACCAACCATTTTTTTAACCACTTCTCTTATCTGGTGCGGTACCGAATCGCCCTCTTTGCCAGTCTGCTTAAAAACAAATGTCAGCTTGATTGCTGTGTCTATTTTTTTCACCAAAGGTGAGACTATCTTTTTCTTTTTTCTGGTTATTATACTGGTTTTGGCTTGCACAATAGATTCAGCTTCCTTATGTGGGATTACATTAACCACCATTTTAGTTAAGGGAGCTAAACTTTTCCGAACGGCTTTCTTATCAATAGTAAAAGCCAGCGTAACGCACAACAAAACCGGCAATACCAGCATATAGCGGGTTAAGTTCACTTTCGATGAACGTTTGGCATTCATCATTTTAATCCGTTTTTTCAGATCAGAAAGGTTGAAATTGTTAACAATAGCCACCGAAGGTTGTAAAGCACCTACATCCAGCAAACTGTATTGGTATGCCTTTTTATCGATTCCCTTTCTTAAAATGCGGGCATCGGTAATAAACTCAATATTTTCGCGCACGGCTTTTTTCATCAGCCAAACACCTGGATTAAACCAATAAAAAACCACGCAAATTTCGGCCAGAATAATATCTAATGTATGCCACTGCTCCACATGTACTTTCTCGTGTGCCAGGATATTGGGTAGATCTTCCTGCTTGTGCAGACCCGGATTAATGTAAATGGTTTGCCAGAAACTGAAAGGGCTTACCTCTTCAGTTAATATCCTTACCGGATACTGACTCAGCTTATCGGGCGAAGAATTTTGATGCATGCGATACAGGGAGATGAACTGCACCAGTAAACGCAGTGCCATTAAAACCACGCCTGCATAAAAAAGTATGGAAAGTATTTGCCAGATAAACGGTACAGCATTTTGTTTTACCAGCTGACTTACCTGTTGGTTCAACTCCGGAACAAATGCAGGTACCGACTTACGGCCGGCCAAAAAATCGGTAAGGTTGATAAAAGGATACGCAGAAGAAAAAATAATACCGAACACCAGAAAAGCCCTGTTGAGCGAGTAAAAGGTAAGCCTGCGCAATACCAGGTAATAGGTGGCCGAAAACAAAATCAGCACCAGGTTAATTTTTAATAAAAGGAGAAAGAAATGTGGCATAGCCTTTACTTTTCAGGGTTCTCGATTAAATTTATAATCTCTTTAAGTTCTTCGGCACTGATCTTTTTATCCTTGGCAAAAAAAGCGACAAGCTCTTTATAGGAACTTTGAAAGTAATTATTGACAAAGCCGCTCATAAACCGCTTTTTATATTCTACTTCTTTAACCTTTGCACTGTAACGGTTAGCATTGGCAAAACGCTCGCTTACCAGATAGCCTTTACGTTCCAGATTCTTAATTGTTGATGCCAGTGTAGTGTAAGGAGGTTTAGGCTCAGGCAGTACATCCATAAAATCTTTGATGAAGCCTTTTCCAATCTGCCAAACAGCCAGCATCGCTTCTTCTTCCTGCAATGTTAATTTTTCCATACTTACGAATATATCGTAAATATACGAAAACATCCTAAACAAAAAAGACCTTAATCTGCTTTGATTAAGGTCTTTTCGTTTGAAATTAAACCAATAAATTTACTTTACGCTTCTTTTTTCTGCCTGAAGTAAGGTTTGATCAATAACTTTACGCATCTGCACAGCAGCATCGAGTAATTTAGGATTGCCATCAAAATCACCATACATCACTACATGCTTTGTTTTTTCCTTGTATTTAAACAAAATATCATAGCGTGGTACTGCCATCGATTTTACGCTTTTCTTACCAATAGTATCCGGAAAATTCCAAAGACCAATTTCGTTGGCTTTACCGTGCATGTAAAGGATATCATCGCTCTTTAAAAAGATTTTCTTCTTAATTACCGAATCGGCGCCGTTAACATACTGGTACTCGCCTGTTGCTGAGTTGTAATGATTTTCTAAGGTGTCCTTAATCCCCCATTTATATTCCATCGATACGAAATCCTTTTTGCGGAAAGGTGCGTTCTGGATAATCGGTTTATAGTAGATGTAACAATAAATAATCATCGGAACGATGATGGTAATGGCTAAGAATATTTTTTTCCCTCTGCTTGACACTTTTTATATTAATTATTGAATGAACGAATTACTGAATTATTTAGTGAAAGAATGATCGTTTTTTTGAATGATTGCATGTTTCTGACTCAAAACTCCCGACTTAAGCCTCAGTACTCTCTTTAAGCTCCCCTTCCCATTTACTTACCACAGCGGTTGCAATACTGTTACCTACCACATTCGTTGCCGAACGGCCCATATCCAGTAAGGGATCGATACCGATTAACAAGGCTAAACCTGCTTCGGGAATGTTGAAACTGGCAATAGTACCAGCAATAACCACCAGCGATGCTCTAGGCACACCGGCAATCCCCTTACTGGTTAACATCAGGATTAACAGCATCGAAATTTGCTGTTCAAAACCTAAATGAATACCATAAGCCTGCGCAATAAACAATGAGGCAAAGGTCATGTACATCATCGAACCATCCAGGTTAAACGAGTAACCCAATGGCAATACAAAGCTTACAATTTTATCTTTACAGCCAAAACGCTCCAGTAACAGCATGGTTTTTGGATAGGCCGCTTCGCTACTGGCCGTACTAAATGCCAGAACCGCAGGCTCTTTCATATCGTTTACCAGGCGGAAAATACGTTTTTTCAGCACCAGAAAGCCCAAAAATATGAGTAAGCCCCAAAGAATGGCCAAACCAAAGTAAAACTCCCCTATAAAAATAGCATAGGTATTTAATACACTTAAACCCTGCTTAGCTATAATCGCCGTCATGGCGCCAAAAACAGCGAGTGGTGCAAAGTTCATTACATAGCCGGTCATTTTTAATATTACGTGTGCAATGGCATCAAAAGCTTTAATTACAACCTGTCCCATATCGCCAATGGCTGCCGTAGCTACTCCAAAAAACAGCGAGAATACCACAATTTGTAAAATTTCGTTGGTAGCCATTGATTCGGCAATACTTTTTGGAAACACGTGCGCAATAAAGTCTTTAACACTCATGGCTGCTTTTTGTATCCCGGTATCAACCAAATGATCAGGCAACGATAATTTCATGTGTTTTCCAGGCTCAAATAAGTTTACCAGGATCATTCCCAACACCAGCGACATTAACGACATGGTTAAAAACCAGCCAAGCGTTTTACCACCAATACGGCCTACCGCTTTAATATCGCCCACCTTAGCTACACCAACAACTAATGTGGTAAATACCAGTGGCGCAACAATCATTTTAATCAGGCGCAGAAAAATATCGCTTAAAAGGGTAAAAAACTCCAGTTTTTTCTCTCTTATTCCTTCGTTTTCTTTTTTGATTTTGGCGGCAGCTTTTTTATCAGCTTTAAGTTGAGTATAAACCGCAGTGGTTGTATCGGTCGTTTTTGCGATGTTTACCTCGATACTTTTAACCTTTGCATCGGCATTCAGGATATTCTGGTTGTAAACATTGATAGAGTTTACGTTTAAAATATAGCCTAGTGCAATACCTGCAATCAGCGCTATAAAAATAAAAAGCGTGAGTTTGTTTTTCTTCATGAATAAAAAAGTTTGTGGCACTCTTAATTCGGTAAAACTACGATATTTACCGCTTGTAACAAATTTTGATATCGGGAGGCATCAAAAAATATATCAACGTCACTTAATTAAGCTATTCAACAAAGCAGAAATAATTTAACCATAGATAAAAAGGATGCGCACACAGATATGAAAATGCGTGTTTATCTGCGAACATCCCCGCCTGACAAGCCGGACAGGTGTGGTTTAAATTTTTAACTCAATGACATTAAAAAATATATTATTTTCGCATTCTCGTGTAACAAAAAAAGTGCACCATCATCTAAAACGCAACTATAATTCCCTAAATGGAACAAAAAGACAAGTTATTTAAGCAGATCTTCGATTCGAATTCCAAAAAAATATTCCATTTATGTTATGGTTATACCGGCGATACCGACGCTGCAAATGATCTTTTACAGGAAACTTTCTTAAAGGTCTGGCAAAATCTGGATAAGTTCCGCAACAAATCTCTGATTTCTACGTGGATTTATCGCATCGCAGTAAATACCTGTTTAACTTACCTGAGATCGGAAAAGAGACAGGCTAAAGACGAATTAACTGATAACATTATAGAAAATAAAGTAGAGGAGTTTTCGGAGAAAAACGAGCAGGTAGCCCTACTTTATAAATGTATTTCTAAACTTGAAGAAAATGACCGTTTAATTATCACCATGGTGCTTGATGAACTTCCATACCACGAAATTGCCGATATCTCGGGAATAAGCGAAGGCAATTTAAGGGTAAAAATTCACCGTATTAAACAAAAATTAACAGAATTATATAGCCAGTATGCAAGCGTTTGATCAAATACAGGAATTGTGGCAAAAGCACGAGGTTGAAGTTAAGGTTTCTGCCGACGAAATGCTGCAACAAGCTAAGAAAGAGGTGAATGGATTGAAGCTTAAATCGGCTTTGAATATTGGAGGCATGCTGCTGTCTTTTATTGCTATTGCTGCCTTATGGATATTTTTCCATTTCGAATCGTGGACCACGCACGTAGGCATTAGCATTACTATTATTGCTATTGGTGTTTATACCTTAATTCTTTACCGCGATTACCGTTTAATTGCAAAGAATGATTTTACTGCTCATCCTAACGAATTTTTAAACAACTTAAAAACCTATCAATTAAATCGTTACAAACTATACAACTCGCTTTACTGGTTTTATATGGTT